>NZ_JAUBQR010000298.1:0-6469 GCF_036701385.1 Microcoleus sp. Pol12B4
CATCGCAAAAGCAATATTTTTCCGAATACTCATGTGTTTGAACAAAGCGTAGTGCTGAAACACAAAACCGATATGCCGTTCCTGCACCGACTGATGAGTAGCATCTTCACCGATCAGGTAAATATGACCGCTGTCCGGCGGTTCTAGCCCAGCGATCATCCTCAGCAGAGTCGATTTCCCGGAACCAGAAGGTCCCAACAGCGCGACTAAAGAACCCCTTTTAATTTCCAAATTCACGTTGTCAATTGCATGGAAGGAGCCGAAGTGTTTCGATACGTTCTGAACTGTAATGCTCATGAGTTTATTTACCTATTTTAGGAGTTAAAAAAGTAAACTCCGCTTATCTGACAGATTTACAGTAGTATATCCTGAAAATATTATTTTGCAAGGTCTGTAACTTTTTGTATAGGATCTCGATGCTCTCCAGATGGGGACTGCGTTTCAAAGTTGAGGCTGGCGGGCCGTCCGAGTTAAGCCGTCAGCGTTTCGAGATGTGGCTGTAGCGGTAAATGCGATCGTCCCAGAGTAAGCAATGCTGAAATTACGCAGAAACCGGGTTTGAGGGACGAAAATACTGCATCAAAACCTTTAAAACTTTTAATTCCCCTAAAAAACCCCGTTTCTTGGGTGTCGATCTATATTTTACGGCTGCCGACAATTCCCCGACTCCCGGCGATATTGAAGATTTCAGGTAGGAATTGCTCAATCTCAGGTGCGATCGCACACAATTTAGATCACAATAGTTAATTCAGAAGCCCGCCAGCTTCACCTTTGAGAAACCGACAGAATAGTAAATTCTAACCAGAACACCAGTATGGGAAAACCAACAGGCTTTATCGAATTCTTGCGCGAATTGCCCTCTGAACTCTCACCAGTCGAGAGAGTCCACAACTGGGACGAATTTCACCTACCGATGGATGAGGACAAACTCCGCACCCAAGGCGCGCGCTGCATGGACTGTGGCATTCCGTTTTGCCACACGGGCACAATTATCAGCGGCATGGCAAGCGGCTGCCCGATTAACAACCTCATCCCCGAATGGAACGACCTCGTATATCGCGGACTGTGGAAAGAAGCCCTAGACAGACTCCACAAAACCAACAACTTCCCTGAATTCACCGGCCGCGTCTGTCCCGCACCCTGCGAAGGCGCTTGCGTGCTCGGCATCAACAACCCGCCGGTGACAATTAAAAATATCGAAGCCGCAATTATCGATAAAGGCTGGGATGAAGGCTGGATTACCGCCGAACCGCCAGCCAAACGCACCGGCAAAAAAATCGCCGTCATCGGTTCTGGCCCTGCCGGTTTGTCCGCCGCCGCGCAACTCAACAAAGCCGGTCATTGGGTAACAGTATACGAAAGAGCCGATCGACCAGGCGGCCTGCTAATGTATGGCATCCCCAACATGAAGCTAGACAAAGAACAAGTCGTGATGCGCCGCCTGAAAGTCCTTGAAGACGAAGGGGTGACATTCGTCTGCAACACCGAAGTCGGCAAAGACTTACCAGCAGAACAACTGCTAAAAGAATACGACTCCGTTGTGCTCTGTACCGGCGCCACCAAACCCCGCGACTTGGGCATCCCCGGCCGGGAATTAAAAGGCATCCACTTCGCAATGGACTTCCTGACTGCGAACACCAAAGCAGTTTTAGACAAGAGCACAAACGATAACTTCATCTCCGCCGAAGGCAAAGATATCGCGATCATTGGCGGCGGCGACACCGGTACCGACTGCGTGGGTACCTCCATCCGCCACGGCTGCAAAAGCCTGGTACAGCTAGAAATCCTGCCCAAACCGCCCTCGGAACGCGCCGCCAACAATCCCTGGCCGGAATGGCCGAAAGTCTACCGCCTCGACTACGGCCAAGAAGAAGCAGCAGCCAAATTCGGCGACGACCCCCGCGGCTATCTCACCACGGCGACAAAGTTCGAGGGCGACGAAAACGGCAATGTCAAAGCTGTGCACACCGTTGAGGTGGAGTGGGCGAAAAACGAGAAAGGGCAGTTCATTCCAAACCACATCCCGGGCACCGAAAAAGTGTTGCCCGCACAGCTTGTCTTGCTAGCGATGGGCTTCCTCGGCCCGGAACAGCCCTTGCTGGATGCGCTGGGATTGGAACGGGACGCGCGCAGCAATGTGAAAGCTGAGCACGAAAAATATACAACCAGCATTCCGGGAGTTTTCGCGGCTGGTGACTGTCGCCGGGGACAGAGTTTGGTTGTTTGGGCGATTAACGAAGGGCGGGGCGTGGCCCGGGAGTGCGACCTTTATCTGATGGGGAGCACGGATTTGCCTTAGTTGGTAGGATTTACAGTACGGACACGGCGCCGTACCCATTGGTGTCAACTTAAGCTTTTCGTCCGCCAGTCCTCCCGCCTACCCGGCAGTCCGCCAGGGAATGAATTCCCTGTCTAATAGCGAAAGTCCTCTGAAGAGGACTAATCAGTTTACAAGTCTTTTTCTCAGCCCTCTTAAGAGGACTTTAGCTTTGAGGCAGGGGTTTCAACCCCTGCCGGACTGAGGGTTTAACGCCCTTGTTGACAGGAGCGAGGACACGGCAAGGCCGTTTCCCTACCGTTGACAGGAGCGAGGACACGGCAGTGCCGTTTCCCTACCGTTGAATCTGTACTTCACTCGGCTGAAAACTGGTATATTACCCATTAGTTTGTAGTAAGGACTTCAGTCCTTTCTTTTCTCAGGACTAAAGTCCTGACTGCGAACCTATTTTGCTAAAATACAAGTACATAAACAACTTAACTTTGATACATTATTCAGGTTCCCTGCAACAAATTTACTAAATTAAAAACCTATGACTACTCATCCTATCAACCGCGCAACGACCCTCAAAACGGCTTTTCGAGTTTGTAATGTTGAACCATTAGAAGGCGATGACCTCGATCGCTATTATGTTGATTTATCAGAGGTTCGCAAAACCGAAGCGATCGCAGGTGTCAGTAACATTTTAGACTTTCAAGAACCCGAACAGTTTACTACAATCCTGTTTACAGGGCATCGGGGCTGCGGCAAAAGCACCGAATTGAAGCGAATTCAAAAGCACTGGGAAAAAGATTATAGCGTCATTTATCTGGAGGTGGACGAAGAAACAGATATTAATGATGTAAGTTATACTGATTTCTATTTAATCGCTATCAAGCAAGTTGAGTTTGAAATGCGGCGGCTGAAGCTGAAATTAGATAGTCGGCTGATGGATAATTTTGAGGCTTGGTTTAAGGAGGTCACTGAAGAAACAGAACAGACTGTGGAAAGTTCCGTAAGCATCGAAGGAGAAGCAACCTTGGGGCCAGAAGCTCCCTTTTTAGCAAAGTTATTGGTTAAGTTACTGGCACAAATCAAAGGCTCAGATAAGCAGAAAAAAACAATTCGCCAAACTTTAGAAAAAGATATTTCACGATTAAAAGCAGATATCAACTTGCTGTTAAATGATGCTGTTAAAAAATTGCGAAAGAAGTTTCCTAGTTATAAAGGCTTTCTGATTATATTTGATAATTTAGACCGCGTTCCTCCAAATGTGGCAAACCATTTATTTTTTGACTATGCGGCTCAACTTCAAGAACTGAACTGTACGATAATTTACACTGTTCCACTTTCAGTTCTTTACTCGCCTCAAAATGCCATAAAGAATTTTGACTGTCCTCACATTGTCCCAATGGTCAATATTTATGAATTTAATCGAGATAGCTGTGACTTAAACTACAACGAAGTTAGCTTAAATGCTATGGCTAGTTTAGTCGAACGTCGGGTTGAAGTTGACAAAATCTTTGAGTCTCGCGAACAATTGCTGGAATTAGCAAAAGCCAGCGGCGGTCACGTGCGTCAACTCATGCAGATGATGCGGACTGCTTGCATAACCGCCAGCGGTCGCAGTCATGCTAAAATAATGGCTGAAGATGTTACCTATGCAGTCAAACAAGAACAATTTAATTTTGAGCGGTTCATCCCACAAAATCATTATCCAGTTTTAGCTCAAGTTTGTTTAACGAAAAATATTAATAAAGATGAAATTAGTGAATTAATATTATTTAATCTTTCGGTTTTGGAATATAACGGCAAAAATCGATGGAACTATCCGAATCCGGTGGTGAAGCAAAATGAAGAATTCCAAAAAGCTCTTCGAGATGCCCGACAATCCAATGTTAACCCTGAATAATCGGAATTTAAAAATTGGGCAGTTTCTAGCGGTAAATCAGCAGACATTTACTGAACTGTTGACGTTTGTTGATTTTTCTGACAAGTTTACGATTGGGTTTGTAGAAGTTAATTTTAATGAAGAAGCTGATTGGTTAATTGAGGGTTTGAAAAATCATCCTATTTCTCAAGAAAATCAATTTGAAGTTTTGAATTTTGATGAAAATTTGCGCTTTCTCAGAGACGAAATTGTCAAAATTTTACCGACAATTAAGCGAGAGGCAAATAAAGAATTAGTTTTAATTGTGCGGGGATTGGAAAAATCTATTGGCAAATTTGGCGAATATCCTCCGGTTTTACAAGACCTCAATTTTGTGCGAGATGCTTATAAAAGCAGCGTTCCGCATCCGATGCTGTTTGTTTTGCCGGACTATGCGATTACTCGTTTGGCGAAGTTTGCACCGGATTTTTGGGCGTGGAAATCGGGGGTATTTCTATTTAAAACTACTCAATTTACTAGAGATGATGCCGTTGCTAGGACTCTGGATTCGGAAAGGAGTTTTAGTACATTACAAACGCCTGAAAAGCAAGAACGAATTGAACTTTTAGAGTCTTTGTTGATGGAGTACAATCCGAGTCATTCTGGATCTGAAAGAAATCCTAGTGCTTGCAGCAATATTTTACATCAACTGGGAGTTGCTTATCTCAGTCAAGGAAAGCCAGTTAAAGCGAGGGAGTATTTAGAAAAAGCTTTGGAGTTGACAAAGGAATCGGAAAATTTATCGCTGCAAGCTGAAGTTTACAATGAATTGGGTGAATCTTACGAGCAAGAGGGACAATTTTCGGCGGCAATCAGTAACTATCAAGCATCGCTGGAAATTAGCCGCACACTGGGAAACCGTCGCGGTAAAGCTAATGCTTTGTATAATTTGGGGAATGTCTATGAGGATTTGCAAGATTGGCAACAGGCAACAGTTTTATATCAGCAATGTTTAGCAATTGAACAAGCAATAGGAGATATTTACTCTCAAGCAAGCACCTACCAGCAGTTAGGATGGGTGGCACAGGAAATGTGGAATCTGACTGAAGCTGAGCGTTATTATCAACAAGCTTTACAGATTTTTAGCGAATTGGGCCATCGCTCTGGTATGGCAAAAAGTTGGGGACTATTGGGAGAGCTCGAGCGAAATCGCGGCAATTGGGATGAAGCAGAGAGATTGTACTGGCAATGTTTGCAATTAATGACAGAATTGGGCGATCGCTCTGGTATGGCAATAAGTTGGGGATTATTGGGATATATCGAGCGAAATCGCGGCAATTGGGATGAAGCAGAGAGATTGTATCGGCAATCTTTGGAAGTTCAGACAGAATTGGGCGATCGCCGTGGTATGGCAACAAGTTGGGGACTATTGGGAGATATCGAGGGAAATCGGGGCAATTGGGATGAAGCAGAGAGATTGTACCGGCAATGTTTGGAAGTTCAGACAGAATTGGGCGATCGCTCTGGTATGGCAACAAGTTGGCGACTATTGGGAGATATCGAGCGAAATCGCGGCAATTGGGATGAAGCAGAGAGATTGTATCGGCAATGTTTGGAAGTTCAGACAGAATTGGGCGATCGCTCAGGTATGGCAACAAGTTGGGGAAGATTGGGAGATATCGAGGGAAATCGGGGCAATGGGGATGAAGCAGAGAGATTGTATCGGCAATCTTTGGAATTAAGGACAGAATTGGGCGATCGCTCTGGTATAGCAAAAAGTTGGGGACTATTGGGAGAGCTCGAGCGAAATCGCGGCAATTGGGATGAAGCAGAGAGATTGTATCGAAAATGTTTGGAATTAAGGACAGAATTGGGCGATCGCTCTGGTATGGCAAGTTTGATCGGTTGTTTGGGAGAAATTGAGATGCTTAGGGGTAACTTGGATGCAGCAGAACCCCTTTTAAAAGAGTCTTTAGCGAAGTTAGAAGAACTAGGAGAACCTAGCAAAATTGCCGAGGCCAACTACGATTTAGCACGACTTGAACGCAAACGCAGCAACCCAGAGCTTGCCCAACAACATTACAACACAGCCCATCAAATCTTTGAACAATTGGGAGCCACGAAGGATTTAGAGAGAATCGAGCGAGAGTGGCACAACCCGGATGTTTAAGTAATATCAAATCCGCCCTTCATCGTCCTGTATTCATCTCTCTCTTCTCTTCCTCTGCGTTCTCTGCGCTTAAATCATTCCGATGCAACCGGAATTGATACAGCGGATTCCGCTGTAATGAGGTACAATAAAATATCATTGTTGTAGTCAAACCTAATGAAAGCGTATTCTC
>NZ_JAUBQR010000299.1:0-6434 GCF_036701385.1 Microcoleus sp. Pol12B4
GAGAATACGCTTTCATTAGGTTTGACTACAACAATGATATTTTGTTGTACCTCATTACAGCGGAATCCGCTGTAAAATCTTCCACTATTGTTTTAAACTGGCATTTTCTTCATAAGTTGAGTCACAAAGTATATTAAGAAAAATGTACTTGACTGAATAGCACAGCAGAGCGAGGGAAAATAGTAGATAGTAACTCTAAGAAGCTTATGGCTTGACAGAAGCAATAGGAATACGTAGATATGACTAAGATCACAAAACTTTTCCTAGGGTATGATATTAACGAGCAAATATACGCAGGAAATCGAACTCTAGTTTATCGTGGGATTCGCTCGGAAAATGGGCAACCCGTAGTGATAAAACTACTGCGAAATGACTTTCCCAGCTTCAACGAACTGGTTCACTTCCGCAACCAATACGTAATTGCTAAAAACTTAAATATCCCCGGCACTGTCAAGGCATACAGCCTGGAAAGCTATCATAACCGCTATGCCCTGGTGATGGAAGACTTTGGCGGAGTTTCCTTAAGTAGCTACATGGCTAGTCTAGCATCCGCTAGCAATGAACCTCTAGAAGGCTTGCCCGTTAACGAGTTTTTTCCCATTGCGATTCAAATTGCCAATGCCCTTGACGGACTTCATCGCCACCGAGTCATCCATAAAGACCTCAAGCCCGCCAACATTCTAATTAACCCGGTCAGCAAAGAAGTCAAGCTGATTGATTTGAGCATCGCTTCCCTGCTGCCGCGCCAAACTCAAGAAATTCAAAATCCCAACGTCCTCGAAGGCACTTTACCCTACATATCTCCCGAACAAACTGGGCGAATGAACCGAGGCATTGATTACCGCACAGATTTCTACTCGCTAGGAGTAACATTCTACGAATTACTAACAGGAAAGTTACCATTCCAAACAGACGATCCAATGGATTTGGTACACAGCCACCTCGCCAAACAACCACTGGCAGCCTCAAGTTTTAACAATAGCGTTCCATTGATGCTGTCTGAGATTGTCAGCAAACTGATGGCGAAGAATGCTGAAGATAGGTATCAAAGTGCGATCGGACTCAAGTACGACTTAGAAACTTGTTTATTCCAGTGGCAAGAGGCAGGGGCCCTGGCTAACTTTAAAATAGGGGAGCGAGATTTGTGCGATCGCTTCATTATCCCCGAAAAATTATATGGTAGAGAAAGCGAAGTATTCTCCCTGCTAGCTGCCTTTGAGCGCGTCAGTGCAGGTAGCACCGAAATGATGCTCGTTTCGGGTTTCTCCGGCATTGGTAAAACCGCTGTCGTTAACGAAGTACACAAACCAATTGTGAGACAGCGTGGCTACTTTATTAAAGGCAAATTCGACCAATTCCAACGTAACCTCCCCTTTAGTGCATTTGTCCAAGCTTTTCGCGACTTTATGGGACAATTGCTATCGGAAACAGATGCTAAAGTTGAGCAATGGAAATCGAATATTTTGGCAGCTTTAGGAGCTAGCGCTGGGGCGATCGTTGAAGTCATTCCCGAACTAGAACGTATTATCGGACCGCAACCCCCAGTCCCAGAGCTTTCGGGAAGTGCTGGTCAAAATCGCTTCAATTTGTTGTTTGAAAAATTTATTCAGTTATTCACAACAAAAGAACATCCTTTAGTGATTTTCTTGGACGATTTGCAATGGGCCGACTCAGCATCTTTGAAGTTGATGCAACTGCTGATGAGTGCTAACGATCACCGCTATCTCTTATTAATTGGAGCTTATCGGGATAACGAAGTGTTTCCAGCGCATCCATTAATGCTGACGTTAGCAGATATTCAAAAAACTGAAGCAAAGGTGAATACTATTACCTTAGAGCCCCTCGCTCGATCGGACGTAAATAGTTTAGTTGCCGATACTCTAGCTTGTTCTACGGCGTTGGCTCAGCCTTTGACAGAACTCGTTTATCAGAAAACCCAAGGCAATCCCTTCTTCAGCACACAATTCCTAAAATCTTTGCATGAAGATGGGCTAATTGAATTTGATTGTGAAGCTCGATATTGGCAGTGCGATATTGCCCGAGTGCGAACCTTGGCAGTAACGGATGATGTAGTAGAATTCATGGCACTTCAGTTGCGAAAGTTGCCAAGCAGGACACAGTCCGTTTTAAAGTTAGCTGCTTGTATTGGCAATCAGTTCGATTTGGCGACGTTAGCAATTGTTGATGAAAATGGGTCAGTAGAAACCGCAACAGCTTTATGGAAGGCACTACAAGACGGGCTAATTTTACCCATTAGTGAAATTTATAAGTTTTATCAAGCAGAGGGTAATAGCGAATTAGTAATCGGGAATGGGAAGGAATTTGACCACTTATCAATTACCCACGACCAATTACCCAAATACAAGTTTTTACACGATCGCGTCCAACAAGCTGCTTATTCCCTGATTCCAGACGAGCAAAAACAAATCGCTCACTTAAAAATTGGGCAACTGTTACTAACTCATTCATCGGTTGCCGAAAAAGAAGAAAAACTGTTTGAGCTCGTTAACCAACTAAATATCGGCAAATCCCTGATCGTCCATCCATCGGAGCAAATAGAACTCGCCCAACTCAATCTGAAAGCTGGACAAAAAGCCAGAGCCGCAACTGCTTATACAGCCGCATTTGAGTATTGCACTACCGGCATCGCTTTGTTAGCTGAAGATAGCTGGCAAACGCAGTACGAAATAACCCTAGCCCTCTACGAAGCTGCCACTGAAGCCGCTTACCTGAGCGGCAACTTCGAGCAGATGAAACAATTGGCGGCAATCATTGCAGAACACTCTAAAACTCTGTTGGATACGATTAAGGTCTATGAAGTTCTAATTCAAGCAGCTCAAGCCCAACATCAATTTCTAGAATCCGTACAGATTGCCCTCAAGAGTGTGGAGCGTTTAGGACACAGTTTACCAGAGCAACCCAGTCAATCTGATACTGCTAAGGCATTCGAGGCAACTAAATCCATCTTGGCTGGGAGGCAACCGCTGGACTTAATAACTCTGCCTCAGATGAAAGATCCTAACAAGTTAGCGGCTTTACGGATGCTTACAGCGGTCTCTTCTTCTGCCTTTGTTGCCACTCCAGCGCTGTTACCGTTTATTGTCCTCGAACAGGTAAATTTATCTGTTCAATATGGCAATACTTCATTTTCTGCAAATGGGTATGCTTACTACGGACTGATGCTTTGTGGGGTGGTAGGAGAGATTGACTGTGGCTATCAGTTCGCACAACTAGCATTGAAGTTGCTCGAACATTTCAATGCTAAAGAACTGAAATCGAGAGTCTATGTTGCAATTCACTGTAGCGTGTGGCATTGGAAAGAGCCGCTCAAGAACTCCTTACCGTTTCTCCGGGAAGGCTATGAAGTTGGATTGGAAACGGGAGATTTAGAATCGGCTGCTATTTGCGGATTCACTTACATCTCATACTGTTGGTTTGTCGGTCGAGAATTAAACGATCTCAGCCGAGAGAGCGCGGCCTTTCGAGAGCAACTGGCGCACCTCAACCAAGAAGGACTTACCAGCCATTTGACGGTTTTTCAGCAAGCTATTTTGAATGTGAGCGGCGATTCTGCCGAACCTTGGCAACTGACTGGAGATGCCTTCGATCGCCAGGAAATCCTGCCAGCCCTCAAGCGATCGGGCGATCTAACTGCGCTGTACTATTTCTATGCCACCGAACTCACTCTGTGCTATCTGTTTGGCAAGTTTGAGTTGGCGGTGGAAGCCGCGCTCCTTGCCGAAAGTTATGTAGGTAACGCGACAGGCTTATTCATCGTTGCGATCTGCTACACGTACGATTCTCTAGCTCATCTGGCACTCTATTCTCAGGTTTGCGAGGCACAACAGCAACGCATTCTCGAACGGGTGGCTAAAAACCAGCAAAAGATGAAAAAGTCGGCTAACCATGCGCCAGAAAATCACCTGCACAAATTTTATTTAGTTGAAGCCGAACGATACCGAGTTTTAGGACACAAATCAGAGGCATTAGAATGCTACGATCGCGCGATCGCTGCAGCGACAGAGAATGAATACTTACAAGAAGTTGCCCTGGCAAACGAATTAGCGGCCAAATTCTATTTAGAGTGGGGAAAAACCCGCGTTGCTAGAGACTACCTGCACGATGCTTACTATAGCTACGCTCGCTGGGGAGCCGCAGCTAAGGTGAGCGATCTCGAGCAATCCTATCCCGAACTGTTAGCGTTAATTTTGCAACCGGACGAATTACAGCTCGCATCAGATATAACGCTCCAGGTAACGAATACCATTTCATCCCATAGGATTAGCAAATCATCAACATCCAGCAGCCACAGCATATCTGCTGTGTTAGATCTAGAAACGGTTCTCAAAGCTTCCCAAACACTCTCTAGCGAAATTCATCTAGAGCGATTACTCTCGACGCTGCTGCAAGTGGTAATTGAAAATGCCGGCGCGGACAAATCTGCCTTGTTATTGCTCAAAGGGAATAAATTAATCGTTGAAGCAATGAGTACAGTCGCTTCCTGCTCGACTGTGCTGCTATCAATTCCGCTTGAGGAAAGTCAGGAGCTTCCCATTGCGCTAATCAACAGCGTTAAACGTACCTTACAACCATTGCTGATTAGTAATGCAACAACTGATTCTTCGCTGATGGCAGATCCTTACATCATCCGCCAGCAGCCCAAGAGCCTGCTGTGTGCGCCAATTCTCCATCAAGGGAAGTTGATGGGCATTATTTACCTGGAGAATAACCTGGCTACCGGAGCCTTTACCAGCGAGCGCGTGGAAATTCTCAATCTCCTGTGTAGCCAAGCAGCAATTTCCCTACAGAACGCCCGTCTGTATCAGCAATCCCAGGAATACGCCCAAAAACTAGAGCGGTATCTTCACGATCTCAAACAGATGCAGTTGCAACTGGTGCAGAGTGAAAAAATGTCTGCTCTCGGAAATTTAGTCGCAGGGGTAGCCCACGAAATTAACAATCCTTTAGGCTTTATTTCCGGCAACTTAGAACCGGCTCAGGAATACGTACAAAATTTGTTTGAGCTAATCGATCTCTATTTAGATCATTTTCCCAAGCCGGGAGCGAAAATTGAAGAAAAAATCGAGGAGATTGACCTAGAGTATTTGCGAGAAGATTTGCCCGAACTGATTAACTCCATGAATGAGGGTGCCGATCGCATTCGCGATATCAGTATGAGTTTGAGAACTTTTTCGAGGGCAGATAGCTATCGCCCGGTTCCTTTTAATATTCACGACGGACTTGACAGCACTCTCTTGATTCTCAAGCACCGATTAAAAGCCAGCGAGCGCCGGCCTGCTATTGCAATCGTGAAAGAGTATGGCAAGCTGCCTCTAGTGAACTGTTTCCCCGGACAGTTGAATCAAGTTTTTATGAATATTTTGGCTAATGCGGTTGATGCGCTGGAAGAATCCAGTAAGGAACGTAGTTTTAGTGAAATCAAAGCTAATCCTAACCAAATCACGATTCAAACTACTACGGACAAAGAAGGCAAACGGGTCTTGATTTGGATTAAAGACAATGGATTGGGGATGTCAGATGAAGTGAAGCAAAAAATATTCGATCACTTATTTACAACCAAATCTGTAGGTCAAGGAACTGGCTTAGGATTGTCAATCGCCCACCAAATTGTTGTGGAAAAACATGGAGGTACATTAGCAGTAAATTCTTGCCTGGGGCAGGGTTCGGAGTTTGTTATTTCTATTCCGACGTGATCAATTCGTAGTAGGGATATAATAGCGCAATTAGCGCCGCCTCGCAACTACGAGATTAGCGTGTTCAGTTCCTCTTCCATGAACTGCGATCGTTCAATCAGCCTTAGCTAAGCCATTTTCTACTTAGTCTCAACTCCAGTATTAACAGCTCTTGCATAAAAAATTAAGTTGCCTTTTTAAAAGCCCTATTTCATAATTTTAGATCCCAAATATGTTAAGAAAAATGTAATTCCTCCCTAACAAGGCAGATAGAGAGACAATAGTAGATATCCACTATAAGAAGCTTCAGCATTGAAAAAAGCAGTAGGAATACGTAGATATGGGTAGCATAAAAAATCTTGTTCTAGGGTATGACATTAACGAGCAAATATACGCAGGAAATCGAACTCTAGTTTATCGTGGGATTCGCTCGGAAAATGGGCAACCCGTCGTGATAAAACTACTGCGAAATGACTTTCCCAACTTCAACGAACTGGTTCACTTCCGCAACCAGTACGTCATTGCTAAAAACTTAGACATCCCTGGCAGTGTCAAGGCATACAGCCTGGAGACTTACCATAACCACTATGCTCTGGTGATGGAAGACTTTGGTGGAATTTCCTTATGTAGCTACCTCGCTACTCTAGCATCCGCTAGCCAGGATCCCCTAGAAGGCTTGCCCATTAACGAGTTTCTTCCCATTGCCATTCAAATTGCCAACTCGCTCGACGGACTTTATCG
>NZ_JAUBQR010000300.1:0-6431 GCF_036701385.1 Microcoleus sp. Pol12B4
GGACGCGGCGACAAAGACGTGAACACTGTAGCGAAGGTTCTGAATATCTAGGTTAGCGGAATGTGGGGCGATCGCTCTGTAGGAATTGGTAACAATTAACTTTATTTCTCGTTTGATTTCATGTCCAAAGGTTTGATTTTGATGTGCTTGGGATTGTTGACAATCCTGCCAAAGTGTGACACCTCCATTCCTACGCGATCGCTGCCACAGACTCCCATGAATACTAATGTTGCTTCTAGTGCTATTACTAACTTAGAAAAAGCGGTTAACCAACAGATCAATCAATACCGAGCATCTAAAAAGTTGCCACTGCTGAGTATCGATCCGCGAATCAGTCAGATAGCAAGAATTCACAGCGAAAATATGGCTAGCGGTAAAGTACGTTTCAGCCACGATGGATTTGAAGGGCGGGCGAAGGCAATTACTCTTCCTTATCAAAGTGTAGCTGAAAACGTTGCTTACAATTTCGGCTTCAGCGACCCGGTACGCAATGCTGTTGAAGGTTGGATTAAAAGTGAGGGCCACCGCAAGAATATAGAAGGTCAGTTTAATGTGACCGGTATTGGGGTTGCGAAAAATGCCAAAGGGGAGTATTATCTTACTCAGCTTTTTGTTCGCAGCCGATAATTTGAAGGAAGAAAGAAGAAGCAAGAGGGAAGAAGGAAGAGGGCAGTCAACAGTTAACAGTTAACAGTCAACAGTCAAAAATTACTAATAATGGAATTTGCAGATTTTCAAGTGTGCGATGGTGATATTCCCGATTCTCTCTTATCTTATTATTTGACTGCGCCGGCGATCGCCGTTGATACGGAAACAATGGGTTTGCTACCTTGGCGTGATCGCTTGTGTTTGGTTCAGTTGTGCAATCCCGAAGGTAAAGTTGCAGTGGTGCGGATTGCCAAAGGCCAGACAGCAGCACCCAATTTAAAGAAGTTAATGGAAGCCGAAAATATTGAGAAAGTATTTCATTTTGCGCGCTTTGATATGGCAACAATGCGTTACAATTTAAGTATTGATATTGCACCAGTTTTCTGCACCAAGCTAGCTAGTAAACTTGCTCGAACTTATACCAACAAACACGGCTTGAAAGAATTAATCTTAGAACTTGAAAAGGTAGAATTAAATAAAACATCTCAAAGTTCCGACTGGGGAAATGCAACTAATCTTTCTGACGATCAACTAAATTATGCTGCTAACGATGTCCGCTATTTGCTAAGCGCTAAACAAAAGTTGACGGCTATGTTGCAGCGAGAAGAACGCTGGGAAATTGCACAACAATGTTTTCAGTGTTTGCCAGTTTTTGTGAGTTTGGATTTATTGCAGTACAATGATGTTTTTGAGCACGGGTAATACCATTTTAGATTTTAGATTTGAGATTGGGAATGACTGATTACTACCAGGATTTAGAGTACGGGCATAAAGTTCCATTCTTTTGGGGAACTTGTATAATATGCTGTCACCTCGCAGAACTGCCATCAAATTGGTTTGTAGTGAAGACGTGAGTTTTCATAAAACTCGCTTGGACTTTAGTCCTCACTACAAACGTAATTATTATTATTTGACCGGACTTGATGTGAGTTAAAAAAAATTCAAAACAGTCATGTATTGCTGATTAGGGCTACTCGGGATGGTGTTCGTGCAGCAAAGCTTCAAGTTGGTCGTCAACATCTCTAACCACCTGTTCCAAAGCGGGCAACCCCTCTAAAGGCACAGGAGAAAGCCGAGTTCGATCGCGAATTTGATTCACTTTCCGCTGCAATTCTTCGGCCAGCCGCAGTGCGTCCCGACTCAAAGTAGACAAATGCTGCTGCTGGTAAAACCTCAAAGCTGCCCCCCGCAAAACTTGCAGGGTGGCTTCTTCCTTGCCACCCACCGTCATTACCCGCAAGCGCAACAGCAAATGAGTATTTTGATATATGCGCTCAACTTCGACTTGTTTGGGCTGTTCCACCGGGCAAACAGGCATATCTGTCAGTCGCTTCAACTCGTCAATTACCTCTTGGAAAAGGACGATATCGATACCTTCGAGCATCGATTTCAAAACGCCATCTTGACTCCAAAGAATGCGACCTTGGGACTGGTGCCGCTCAAAAAACAGGCGGCCGATACCCTCTCGCAGCACTCTACCGAGCAATTCTTGCAGCAGTTGGGGCGCGGGCAAAGTTGCCACAACTTCGACTGGGCTTGACAAGTGCAAGGCCTCGACATTCAAAACCGATAGCTGTGTCGGTGTCGGGGAAACCTCAGCGCCAGCAGGTTTAAACCGCTCAGGAGCGGCCATCGACGGTTCTGGCAAAGACAGCAGCGTTGCTGCATTGGGGCCTGAAGTTGCTGATGTGGGATTTTTGGGTGTTGGGGCTGCGGCGGTTTCTGTCTGGCTCGGTTCTCGGAGCTGGTTCCCGTGCAGCAAGTAAGCTGAGAGCATCGAGCGCTGAGTTTCCGAGGCAATTAGCTCTGTTGTGACTGAGCAATTCATGTAAGCTAAAATCCGCTGCACGTAGTCCAAGGCGGAGTCATCTTGGGCATCGACTACACCCAATTTAAACAGATTACCTTCTAGAGATAAAGGCAAAACTTGATAGTAAAGGCAAGCTTCAAAGGGGACAACTGTGTCGATTAGGTGAAATATTCGATCGGAGTCCATTGTAGCTGCCGAGTCTGTTGAAGATGTATGTACCATTAGCTGCTTTGTAGTTGGAAGCGCGATCGAGCGCGACGCACCAACCTGATGCGATAAAATTAAACGCTGCAACTTCCCTGACGGAGGAATTGGTCTCACAACCGGAAGCTTTTATTAAAGAAAAATCCTTAGTCCCAGCATTTTCTCCCTTCTGTATTGCAGCCTCAAATTCTACCAAAAGATTGAGAACTAGATGATGACTAGCGCAGTCTAGACCCACTATCATCGATCGCCCGAGATTGATGCCCGTGGCTGGCAACAATAGAATTATGTCTTTAACGCACAAGTATTAGAGATGCACCACAACCGATGATTTACGGGCAACCGCTGAATTTAGGATTGGTTAAAAAATCCTCAAAAGTCGATCGTGCTGCTAGTATCTTACCTCAGAGAGTGGGCTGTGATCGTCTCGGAGCGCGATCGTCACGGCAGCGCTACGATATCTCGATCGCTCTAACCTGATTTGATACAAGGGGCGATCACGCGGTTTTCCACGGGGAAACTCGCAGTAATCTGTGGTTGTGAGGGAATTGATTTGTAGCGCGGATTCTGAAAAATGCTACCGCCCATTAACAATTAGCAATTGCCTGCCACCCATTACCAATCTACTCGTTGCGGAGCGATTGAGCTGCTAAATAGAGTTTGCTCCACTCGCCGATGACTTGATTGGTTTTCAGCTTTAATTCAGAGGCGATCGTCTCTACACTTTTCCCTGCTTTCAACGATTCTACCAACTGCCGCTGCACCGGCGTGAGGTTTTGTAAATATTGCTCCCACTGAGCCGGAGTCAAGCCCAAACTGTGTTCTTTGAGCGAAGTTTCCAGCCAGTTGGCTACTAATTCCGGTGCTTGTTTGACCGCAAAAACCCGAATCGCGTGGTAACTGACTTTTTCTCGCAAGCGGTAAATTTGCTTGATAGGAACCTTCAAATCCTCGGCAATTGCCTCTTGGGAACGGCCTTGCAGATAAAGCTGCAGCCACCGGGAAGCCAGCGGATCGACTTCAGCGGCCAAGTAATTCTCAAATTCTTGTTGGACAATCTGCCGCTGAGTTTGCTGCTCTTCCCAAGCTTGATTTTCTCGATACTCGGACATCGCCTGTTCGTCTAGCAGGCTGAGCGGTTCGTCTGTATCGTCGGGTAGAACCTGTTCAGACACCAGCCGCACCCAGTCTCCCGCAGGCACTTGCGTCAACCCGCCCCGCTGGGAACGCCGCAGGTAGTTGACAAAACGGTACACCAGCAGCGGCTGGTTGCGGATCGGCCGCAAACAGTATTCTTCGACGCTTGCTAGCAGCAAAGCATTTCGCAGGCGTCTGTCTGAGGTGCATTCGGCAATCCAGGCGACTTGAGAAAGCAGGTAGCGATCGGAATTGAGCATTTCCTGAATCACTTCTTGCAGTACCTCCACCGCACTCCGCTGTCTGTCGCGACTCAGGGAAACCCACGCTTGGATTTTTTGCCGGAGCACCACTAAACCGCCGAGCCGCCCGATCAAGTTGCGGTAAGCTTTTTCTGGCGGTACTCCCAGATACCGAGAAAGTAAAATTCGATATAAAAAGTCGATCGCCCCAGAGGCAACTGACAATTGAGTTGGGCTAAGAGTGTCAAATCTTTCGGGCTTGTCTCCCAACAGCCAGCGGACAACACTCTCGCGGGTGCTAGAATTTTCGTCCGGGCAATCTTGTTCAAGTCGTGACTTCCAATCTTGTGCCAGTCTTTCCGCCAAGGTCATGAGCTGTTGAGCTATTTGTCTTTCACCCCCGATTTTACGTGGTATCCTGGATTTTTGAGTATTTTTCAGATAATACGATCCTCTTCGAGGGCTTTCCTTCGGATCGCTTCGCTAAAGCCAACGCGCGATCGGATAAATTACCTTAAATTACCCTAAACAAAATTCCATTACGGTGCGATATGCCTAACTTTTTATTAGAACTCGGTACAGAAGAATTGCCCGCATCTTTTGTCGTAGGCAGCGCCCAGCAGTGGCAGCGACTTGTACCTGCAACGCTGGCAGAAGAATCCTTGACAAATGACTCTATTAATGTATACGCTACTCCGAGGCGTTTTGCCGTTCTCGTGAAAGGGCTGCCAGTTCAGCAATTAGATAGAGAAGAAGAGGTAAAAGGGCCACCGGCGAGTTCGGCTTTTAAAGATGGCAAACCGACGAAAGCAGCGGAAGGTTTTGCGAAAAAGCAGGGCGTAGAAATTGAGGCTTTGGAAGTTCGCGCTACCGATAAAGGCGATTTTGTATTTGTGCTCAAAAAGATTCCGGGGCGGATGACAGCGGATATTTTGACAGAACTTGTGCCGCAGTGGATTAATAAGTTAGAAGGCAAAAGATTTATGCGGTGGGCTGACGGAGATTTGAAGTTTCCACGCCCGATTCGATCGCTAGTGGCACTGTTGGATGATACTGTACTGCCAATTACATTGGTGAGCGGTTCGGATACGGTCAAGAGCGATCGAATTTCCCAAGGGCACCGGGTGTTACATCCGCAGCCTGTCTCGATTCCGCAAGCCGAGGATTATGTCGAGTGTCTACGGGCTGCTTGCGTGGAGGTCGATCGAACCCAGCGCAAAAATCAAATTAAAGCACAAGTAGAAGCCGCAGCGACAAAACAAAGCGGTTACGCCGACATTACGGAAGACTTGTTAGAAGAAGTCACAGACTTAGTAGAATGGCCGAACGCAGTTGTCGGGAAATTTGACGACGAATTTTTGATATTGCCGCCGGAAGTAATCACCACAATTATTGTCACAAACCAGCGGTATTTTCCAATTCTCAAAAGCCCTGATTATCCTGAACTGCTGCCCTATTTCATTACAATTTCCAACGGCGACCCGGCTAAAGCCGCGATTATTGCCACCGGTAACGAGCGAGTAGTGCGGGCGAGATTGGCAGACGGTCAGTTTTTCTACAAAGCAGACTTGGTAAAGCCTCTAGAGGATTATTTGCCAAAGTTGGCAACAGTTACTTTCCAAGAAGATTTGGGGACTGTACGCGCAAAAGTCGATCGGCTGTGCAAGATTGCCAGCCTCATCACCAACCAACTGCAAATCACAGGCGAAGAACAAGCTTACATCGCAAGAGCAGCCTTACTTTGCAAAGCCGACCTCGTAACCCAAATGGTTTACGAACTTCCCGAAATGCAAGGAATCATGGGGCAGAAATACGCCTTAGCAAGTGGCGAATCGGAAGCAGTAGCCACAGCGATTTTTGAACATTATTTGCCCAAAGGGGCGGGCGACAATTTACCCCAAACTCTCGCAGGTCAAGTTGTCGGAATAGCCGATAAATTAGATACTTTAGTCAGCATCTTCGGCTTGGGAATGTTGCCGACTGGTTCATCCGATCCCTTCGCTTTGCGCCGCGCCGCTAATGCAATAATTAACATTATTTGGGCAGCTCAGTTGCCTATCAATTTGCACCAGTTGCTTGCAGAAGTTGTTGCCGAATTTACTGCAGCACGCCCAGAAACACCTGCGGAGTTGCTATCACAGTTATACGAGTTTTTCTTACAAAGAATTCGGACTTTGTTGCAAGAAGAAAAAAATGTAGATTATGATTTGGTAAATGCAGTTTTGGGAGAAAACGACCCAGAATATACTGAACGAGCATTGAGAGATTTGTTGGACGCACTGGAAAGAGCACTTTTTCTGCAAGAAATCCGCAATAACCAGACTTTGGATCTAATTTACGAAACAGTCAACCGTTCAACTCGTTTGGCGGCTCAAGGTGATTTGGATAAA
>NZ_JAUBQR010000005.1:0-1911 GCF_036701385.1 Microcoleus sp. Pol12B4
ATACGAGCCAATCTGTTTCAAGTGCCGCAGCGCCACTTGAAGAATGCCTCGGAGACAACTTTTTTGATCGTTTCGCTCGGCATTTATGAACTACCCTCATTGGAACAATAAATTGGAATCCTCGTCTTTCACTAGCGGTCAACCCCGGGTTGACAAGCGTCCTTTAGTGTTGGCTGTAGACGACAATCCGGACAACTTAGAGCTGCTGACACAAATACTCGATTTATTCGGCTGCGAGTGCGTGGGAGCAGTTGACGGGTACGCTGCTCTTTCAGCAGCAGTCGATCGACAGCCCGACCTAATCGTACTCGACATTTGCCTGCCGGATATAGACGGTATGGAGGTAGTAAAGCGCGCCCAACAAAACCCCGATCTCAGAGATATTCCGATTGTTGCTGTCACAGCACTAGCAAAACCCGAAGACCGCGCTCGAATTCTCGAAGCAGGCTGCGTGGAATACCTTTCCAAACCTTTTAACATCAAAGATTTAGAAACAGTTATCCGCCAGCACATCAACTCTCCAATGCTTTTGGTTGAGTTTTAGATTTATAGTTAGAATCACGAACTTGAGGTGCAGAGTCCAAAATTGCGATCGTTCCAGTGCGGCCAGTCTCCAAGGTCGCATCGCGGAGCAAATCAGTGACTCCAACGCCCAAAACCTTTTGGATTAATTCTTTCAGTGGCAATTCCAGAACAGATTCTAACTGTGTCCGCACCTCCAACGCCAAATCTTTCTGACCGTTCTGAGCCAGCAGTTTTTCGGGTTGAGTAAGCCCATTTTCGACAACAATTATCAATTTGTTATCCAAAAGATTGCAGAGCGCCTGAGTCGTTGGGTGTCCGAGTTGAGAGCGGTACAAAGCTTGAATTCCCTGCGAAAGAGCCCGTTCTAATTTTCCCCGAGTAGGTTCTAAGGTGTCCCCTGTCATATTTTTTATTGAAACCATGAGATATAAAAAAGACTGGTAGGAGTTAACAGTTAGCAGTAAAGTTAACACTTAACTCGTAAATGCTAACTGTTAGAAATAACCATCGCTTTAGCCGACAGTAACTTGATTAGTTTCCACCCCAGTTGCACCCTTAACACCTTTAGCAATTGTCACCAACTTGTTGACAATTTCCTGACTGGGAACTGTACCTTTGAGAACCACAGTAGTCCCAAGTTGCGCTACATAAACAGTCTCAATATCGGCAACATCTGGATTTGCATCGAAAGCCTGAGCCACCCGTTTAGCTAAGCCGTTTTGATCGTATTCTCCATTCAATCCCATGCGTTCCGGTGGGATTGTCTGAGCGCTCGCAGCAGGTTGAGCTTGAGCTTGAGATTGAGCTACAGGTGCTTGGTAAGCAGGAGCGTCAACAGTTTCTTGATTTTCAAGTTTTTCTAAACCAAACAATCTTTTTAGCCAGCCCATAGAGTTTGTCCTCCGACAAAGTTTGTGTTAATTGACGTGTTAATTCACGGTTAGCAAGTCGCCCTGTAATTGTTATTCTCAATACCAGGAATTACGATCGCACTCTTGGATGCAGAAACCGAGTTTTTTTACAAAAAAGTATCGTTACAGCAATCCACCTAGGTAGAAAAACCCAGTTTGTTGAGTTTGGTGCGCCCGTCTTAAATACAATTTACTGTTGTACAACTGGGCCGTTCATCTGCCTGGAGACATAATTCTTCGGCTATCAAACAAATACTTGCGCTGACCATTCCGGCAAATCAAACTTAAACCCTTCTTCCCCAACTTCTACGACTTTGTTGTACATCCACTCGTGCCAAGTTCCTGCCGCCGGAAACTTAGGAATGCAGTAACCAGATAGATAAGTATCCGAAAAATTAGCGACAACTACTGCTCGCGTTCCCTCATCACTCCAGCGATAGTAAGCCAGCACTTTGGCTTCGGGATTTTCGTGGAT
>NZ_JAUBQR010000005.1:2011-66083 GCF_036701385.1 Microcoleus sp. Pol12B4
GCGACAACTACTGCTCGCGTTCCCTCATCACTCCAGCGATAGTAAGCCAGCACTTTGGCTTCGGGATTTTCGTGGATAAATTCAATATTTTCGGTATAAAGTGCCGGAACTTTTTCCCGCAGCCGAATCACCTGTTTGTAGTATTCCAACAACTCATTATTTGGCTGATTTTTCAACAAAGACCATTGCAGTTTATTCGGCTGGTTGGGAGTTTGCCCCGTGGATTGTCCAAACTCTTCGCCCATCCACAGCATCGGTATTCCTACTGCTGTGATTAACAAAACCGCTCCCAATTTAGCGCGTTTAAAAGCCCCTTCGGGGTCGAGAGTCCGAAAGCTGGCTTCGGCCAGCAAGTGGTCACGGTCGTGACTGGCTAAATAATTGATCACATTAGTTGTGGTTTGATAGCCTTGTTGTTTGGGTTCGAGAACTTGCTTGAGCTTTTCGATATCGAAAGTATTCCCCGCGAGATTTTCTATGGCAAAAATGCGAAAACTTTCGTGCCAGCAGCCATCCATCGGCCCGTCTGCCGCGACGAGTTCGGGAAGTTCTGGAATGTGTTCTGCTATGTTGTAAAATGGCTTGTTACCGGCGGTTTTTTTCGCTTCACGAGTTATCCAGTGTAGGAAATCTCGATTGTCCAACTGCCGCACAGCATCGTAGCGAATGCCGTCGATATGATATTCTTGAATCCAGAAATTAACGACATCGCCGATGAATTTCCAAGCAGGACGAATGCCGAGTTTGGGGTCGAAGTTTTCGTAGTTAAACTCCGGGCCCCAGTAGTTGGCCGGATCTTCGGGATAGTGTTTGTCGCGGTAGTACCAATAATTGCGATCGATTAGCAATAAGGGACATTCTTCATCGCAGTGGTTGTAAATCCCGTCCAGAATCACCCGAATGCCCCGTCCGTGGCACTCGTCAATCAATTGCTTCAAATCTGCGGTTGCGCCGTAACTGGACTCTACGGCAAAGAAATCGCGGACTTTGTAGCCCCAGCTATAATCGCCCGGATATTCATTAACTGGCATTAGTTCGATCGCATTTATCCCCAAATCGCAGAGATAATCTAATTTCTCCTTCACCTGCTGGAATTTACTGCAACTGTCGGAACCATCCGACCCGGAAAAATCAGCAACGTGCATTTCGTAAACGACTAATTCTTCATTATTGGGGAGTTCTTTGTCGTCGTGCTGCCAAACATAGGTATCAATAATTCGTGCGCCTGCTTTGATGCGAACTGTACTTGTATCAGTAGTGCGGTCAATTTCAGTCGCGTAGGGGTCATTGACTTCTACCCATTCATCCGGTTCAAAACATGCACTTTGCGACTGAACTCGGAATTTGTATTGATAAATACCGTCTTCTAACTTAATGTTAGTGCGGAAATAACCTTTGTCATCTTTTTCTAAGGGAATTTCTGCCCATTGGGAAAAGGAGCCGAGCAGTGTAGCTGCTTTGTTGTTGGGAGCGAAGAGTTGGAATTCAATTGCAGCGGCCATGAATATCTTGTTTGGAGAACTTATAAGTGTGATTAGTATTGATTTTTACAATTTGGTAAATCTGTCGCCATCGTTCTTAAGAGTTAAACCTGTAACTCTTATGTTGTAAGGTACTTGGGGGTGTAACCGGAAGATTTAGAGTAATGCGAACCCTAGCGATTGAGTAAGGTTCGTCCCTAGTAGGTACCCAGAAACCTGATTTTAATCAAAAATGTAGTTAAAGTAACTAAAAATTATTAAGTGCTATTTATGAAAAATAGTCCGGGCTGTTTGGAGTTGGTAGCCTGAAACCCAAGATTTACCGTTGGTAGCTCAATTGCCTTGGAGCCTTGAACCCTTATTCTACGGTTGGCTATCCAAAACGGTCCGAAGTATTTTATGAAAAGTAATTTAACTTTTGATAACTAAATAAATCGTGGTGAACATTTAACATTTGTAACTAAAGAAACATTTTTTAGCCGACAGGGGTAATACCGTAGAAAGATGTCATTTTATGCGGAAAGAGCGAGGATGAGCGTGTAATTATAAGGCAAGGGAAACCAGAAAAATGAATTCTTTATTCAACTGGGTTTTCCTGCGACTTTAAGCCAAGTTTGAGCCGAGAATAGCAATGATTATTTTTGCTTATGTCTGGGTGGCACTTGTTTTAGAGTTTTTGACTGGTAAACTTTGTAGAACCAAAATCAGCTTTAACGACTGCTGCTACCTCAGTAATTGGTAATTGGTGAAAATCTCATTCGTCCCTGTTACCCGTTAGATATTCCGAGCAGTGGCTCTAAGGCTCTAAAAGTTTAATGTGGGATGTTGGCGAATTACCGTTACTGTAAAACTCTGGAGTGTTAAAAATGCTAAAACAAATGTGTTGGTTGCCCAGACTCGGAGGCAATGGAGAAAAGATATTGCACTTGCGTACCGATGCCCGTCAGGCGTGGCGGCCTTATACAGCTTTTCCCCAGTTTGCTATATCCGACTACCGGGAACCGGGCGGTTCTAAGGGATGGGCAACATTTCAGAAGCTGAGAGTTCAAGGGTGGAATTTAATATCGACTGAAGAAGGGCAGCAGTCGAGTTTTGGCGAACAGAAAAGTGCTTAAAAAATCTGAAACCGCAGCAATAAAAGAAGAGGTAAAATCCTCTTCTTTTTATTAGTTTTGGAGACAGAAACTGGGCTTTTAACCATCCTAGTTGGTAGAAGGGGTAAGGTGTAAATTGCTCACCTTACATAATTTTAAGATGTTTGCCAGTTGCAAGTAAATTAGGCGATCGCCCTTTCTCTCTCGGCTGTAGTTGCTACGTTATGGAGCACCGGCTGGCGAGTTTTCAAGTTAAACCGGTATCCGTGGGGGAGGATGTGCAACTTAGCCCCGCAAATCGCCAAAGCCTCATCCTTCAACAATCCCTCCAGATTGTCGTGGAGTTTTTCTGACTCGTCGATGACAGTTACAGCGCTTTCCCCAATCACTTCCAACTCGTCACCGCTGACTAAAATAGCTGTATTTTCGTCAATACCAAATCCCAACACGGCAGGTTGCAGCAAGAGTGCCGAAACTAAGCGTCCCAGACGACCTCGCTGGGCGAAATGCTGGTCGATGACAACTCCCGGAAGGAAACCCATCCCCGGGCCCATTGCTACCACATCAACGCGGGGATTTGTCTCTGAGTCTCCTTCAATAATCATCATGTCTGGCATCATTGCCGCGCCGGCACTGGTGCCGCCAATGATAATCCCTTCAGAGTAGCGTTTGTGCATAGCTGCGTCGAGTTTTGTGTCTTTCAAGCAGCTAATAATCCGCGCTTGATCTCCGCCGGTAAAGAATATGCCCGTAGCTTGTTCGATCGCTTCTAAATAATCTGGATTGCTGGCATCTTCGGGTCTCTGGGTGTCAACAACTCGCACATCTTCAGCGCCGAGTCGCTCAAAAACTCGGATGTAATTATCTCCTACTTCTCCCGGCAGGCTTGTTGCAGCCGTCATCACTACAATGCGGGCTTTAGTGCCTCCGGCGCAGCGCAAGAATTCCCGCAGAATTTTGCAGTCCCCCTCTTTGTCTTCCGCGCCACCAATAATTAGCAACTTCCCCTGAACTTCGTTGCTCGCCATATTATCTCCACTTTTAATTTATTAAATTTTACTAAAACACAAAATTCCTTTTTCCGAAAACTGCCAAAAGGTATATATAAATACAAAAAAATCTCAGACTGCTACCCCTCCAGGACGCAGACAGCAAGGGTGATATGGGTGTTTACTCTTGCTCGTGGCTGTAACGATGTTTTTGTTAAATAGTCCTGGAGGTACTAGGCTAAAAAAACCCGAAATAGAAACGAAAATTCTGCGTGTGAACGGAAAACCTTCACTGAGAAACCCCGGTTTTTGAGAAAGCTTTTGCGTCCGGGACTGGTAAAAAAACCGGTTTCTGCGTCTAGGACTATCTATTTAGCTCATCCTCGACGATCGATAAAACAAACTTACCCCCCCCTAACAGGAGATAGGAGGGGTCAAGAAATGAGCTTAAATTACAGGGTTGACGCGCGCGCGGTGATCAATCCGGTTTCTGCTCCGATTCTTCGCTAATCCTCCTCTGATTGCTCGTAGAAATCGGGTTGATGAGCGTAAGTCTTCAATTGGTCCGATCGCCCCTTAGTACGATCGCTCGATCAAATTGCTCAATATGGTACTCGCCCGTTCTAAAGGTAGGTGTCTGGGTTTGCCGTTCCAGACAATCTGATATTCGTTGCTGTTTTGACCATCGCCGTAGCCAGAAATTAGCTTCCGGTGAAATGCTTCCTCAGCTAATTGGTGAACTTTGTCCCTGAGAGCAGTTTGTGCGATCTTCATAATTTGCTGCCTCTTAAATTTTCTTTCACTGTCATAAACAATTATAAGTACAGATTGTACCTCTCAAAAGTTATAGCTTTTTTGGGGAGGGGGGAAAGAAGTAGTCATTAGTCATAAGTGCTTAGTCATCAATGCTTAGTCATCAATGCTTAGTCAGATCTTGAAGGAACAAGAAATATTTTCCCACTCTCACCCTCTCACCCTCTCCCCTACTATCTCACTCCCCCTCTCTGGCAATACTAAATACAGAATTGCTCGGAGTATTTGTCTCACTGCTGGAATATCTATGCCCGCAGGTAGTATCCCATGCGGCGACTATAAAGTTACCGTAAAAATTTAACTCAAAGGAGGTTAGAAAATGCTGCAAGAAAAAAGCACCGAAACAGCCCGCGTCAATGCTCGAAAAACCGATGTTTTTGATGTTTTCAACTTCAAACACTATATGGGACCAAACCCTTATTTAGACACCGCAGCTTTAGTTTTCGATTTAGCGGTAACGGGCGCGAGCGAACCTTTGCCGATCGCACATTACCATAAAATTATTAGCGATCGCTACCCCCAACTGCTGCATGAAAATTTCTCAAACCATGCCCAACTGTTCGGGCGTACCGCCTCAGAAGTAGCAAAACTCGACATGGGTTTGCACTTCCAACACTGGAACGTCAAGCCATTTTCTCACTTTAACAGAATCAGCATAGAAGCACTTCACGCCCGCACCGCCAGAGCCGTAGTTTACGCAGTTTGGGATTGGTTTGAAGCCATCAATCAAAATCAAGACTTTCCCTTGGAAGCACAAATGGGCGCGCTGCAAAATATGTTCCGGCAGTCAGTCTACGGAGGCCCGACAGTTTATTCGTTAATGCGATCGGCATCCCAAAAAGGCATCCCCGCATTTTATTTGTGGGATGAAGGACTAATGCAATATGGGTACGGTAAAAAACTGGTTCGCGGCTCTGCAACTACTTTTGATTCTGACAGCCACTTAGACTCAGATTTTACCACGCGCAAAGACGATTGTAAAGCTTTTCTCGCTACATTAGGATTCCCTGTTCCCAAAGGCGATATCGTCTCCACAGAAAACGGAGCTCTGGCAGTTGCTAGAGAAATTGGCTACCCTGTTGCTATCAAACCAGTAGTCGGTCATAAAGGAATTGGCGTAACAGCAGATGTCCGAGATGGGGAGGAATTGCAGGCAGCTTTTAAAAGAGCAGTTAAGGCAATTCCCGAAACAGACCCGGTGCGAGTAATTGTGGAAAACAGCATCAAAGGATCGGATTTTAGGCTGCTATGCGTTGACGGCAAGTTTGTGTCTGCAACTGAACGCCGACCGGCTTGGGTAACAGGTGATGGCGACTCAACAATTCGCGAATTGATCCGCCGTGAAAACCGCAAACCTGAACGTTTGGATACGCCAACTTCGGCGATGAGCAAAATTCAGTCCGACGAAGCAATGGAAATGTATCTGGAAGAACAAGGGCTGTCATTGGATAGTGTGCTAGAGCGCGATCGCACTGTGTCTCTACGGAAAGTTGCTAATCTTTCTGCAGGCGGCGTCAGCATCGACGCTACCCGCACTATTCACCCGGATAACATTGTTTTGGCTCAAGATATCGCCCTACATTTTCGGTTAACTTGTTTGGGCATTGATGTGGTAACAGAAACTCTCACCAAATCTTGGAAAACAGGCAATTTTGGGATTATCGAGATCAATGCCGCGCCGGGAATTTTTATGCACCTCAACCCCGCTGTCGGTGAAGGAGTTGATGTGCCTTCCCATATTATCGAAACTTTCTTTGAATCGGGAAAATCAGCCCGAATTCCGATTATTACTTTCAACAGAATTTCGGTACATGACCTACAAGAAACTATCGACCATATTCTGTTGCAGCATCCCGATTGGACAATTGGTGCTGTTTGTCGCGGTGGACTTTTTGTTAACCGTTCTGAAAAAGTTTTGAATAAGAATTACCACCTGAACTTGCAAAGTTTGCTGCGGAATCCCAAACTCGATTTGTTAATTGCTGAATATCCCGAAGATATTTTGGAAGTTGAGGGAATGTTTTATCGGGGCAGCAATATGGTGGTGCTGGACAATCCGGGAGAAACGGAGATGATGTTGGTTAGAGAAAGCACTGATGACGATACTGTTGTGGTGAGGGAAGGAAGTAGTATTTCTATTCGCCGCCAGGGGTTGATCGAACAGTATACTCTGGGGGATGATGAACCGTTTACACGGGTTTATTTGAAGGAAATAGGGACTGTTTTGTAAGCTGTTCCAAATTTAAGTTGGCTTTGTGGGGCGGGTATTGAGTACCCGCCCCACCAGATTAAGGTTTTTTGTCGTTACCAGGTTCTTCCGGGGCAGGAACTTGGGAGCACCCAGATGGAAACTGGCTTCGTTACACTTAGTTACAATTGGTTTCAATTCCTCAGTCGTGGATGCACTATTCATAAACAGCCTGTTTCTTCTCCACTTTCTCGTTAACACACCAATATTTTTGTAGAAAGTGGGTTTCTCAGGCGAAATTCTATTCCTGCGATCATAAGTTTTTAGACAATCTGGTTTGTGGGCTGTCCTTCGTGCTATCAAGGAATTTTACAAGTCTTTAAAAAATTGCACTCTGGTGGCAGAAGGTATAAAAATATGAATTTTGAAAGCAAGAGGTTTAATTCGCTGACCGAAAGTTTAATGTCGCGCCGTAGTTACATTCCAGCAGCCTTGGCTCTTTGCATCGGTACGAGTTTGTCATTGGCAGCCGCAGCCCTCGTGTGGCATTCGGAAAACCAACGAATGCAAGCGGAATTTCATCAGCAAGCCGATCGCCTGAATGTGACATTGCAGCAAAGCATCAATAAAAATTTAGAAGTTCTGTACTCACTTGAAGGATTCTACAGGGCATCTACTGAAGTTACCAGAGAAGATTTTAAGCAATTCACTCAACCTGCACTTGCCCGAAATACTGCTATACATTCTGTTAACTGGATTCGGCACGTGCCGGCTGCCCAAAAAGCAGCTTACGAACGGACAATTCGAGCCGCCGATTTTCCCGCATTTCAAATTTATGAACGAACTCCTGACAAAAAGCAGGTCAAAGCAAGAGTGCGATCGGAATACTTTCCCATTATTTACAGAGAAGCATTAGAAGAAGATAACAAAGTGATCGGTTTTGATGTTGCCTCCAGCCGCGATCGCAAAGTAGCTTTAGAGAAATCGGTGAATACCGGGAAAATAGCTGCTTCCGCGCGGATTAGATTAGTCAGCAACAATCAACCGGGATTGCAAGTATTTCTACCAGTACCCCAGACCACAAATTCTCCCGATAACTCGGTCAAGGGCCGCCAAAACCTAAGGGGAGTTATTGCGGGTCTGTTTCAGATCACCAGTATGGTCGATTCCTCTTTAGAATCGCTAAATTTAGATAACATTAATTTTTACCTCTATGACAACTCTGCTATAGAGAAAGAACGCTTTTTGGTGCGCTACGACTCACAAGCTAAGCAGTTGATAGATAACCCAAAACACGAAAAGCCAGAGTTAGCTAATTTGCGGGGAAAAATCTGTCAATATCCGAGTGCTTGCACTCGCTTATTTAACGTAGCAGACCGCCAGTGGAGGCTGCTAGTTTTGCCCGGGAAGGGGTACAACAGTATGAGGACGCATCAGGGTTCCCTGGCAATTGGCGCGATCGGGCTATTGATGACTGGCAGCTTGACGATTTACCTGTTGATGTCTCTAGAACGTACTGCAAAAGTAGAACAGCAAGTGTACGATCGGACAATTCAACTAAAACAGCGCACCGCTGAACTAGAAACCGCACTAAAAAATTTGCAGGAAACTCAATTTCAACTAATCCAAACTGAAAAAATGTCCAGCTTGGGGCAATTGGTGGCTGGAGTTGCCCACGAAATTAACAATCCTGTCAACTTCATCTCTGGCAACCTGATCCATACAGGCGAATATACTCGAAGCTTGCTGGAACTTGTGGAAATATACCAGCAGCAATATCCAAACCCAACACCAGAAGTGCAAGCCAAACAAAAAGAGATCGATTTGGAGTTTATCAGTGAAGACTTGCCTAAAATCCTAAAATCTATGAATATGGGAGCTGAACGCATCCGCCAAATCGTCCTTTCTCTGCGGAATTTTTCGCGCTTGGATGAAGCTGAAATGAAAAAGGTTGACATTCACCAAGGCATTGACAGCACCTTGATGATTTTGGATAGTCGGCTGAAACCCCAACCTGGTTTTCCGGGCATTCAAGTCATCAAAGAATACGGGAATTTGCCGTTAGTGGAGTGCTGGGCGGGACAATTGAATCAGGTATTTATGAATGTCTTGATTAATGCCATTGATGTTTTACATGAAGAAAGGACTCACCTTTTACCAAATAGTGAAAATCCCTATGATGCGGCTTTTTTACCTAGGATTCGGATTCGTACTGAACTTTTAAGTTATAATTGTGTATGCGTGCGAATTGCTGACAATGGAGCGGGCATGACGGAGGATGTAAAAAAACGTTTGTTTGATCCGTTTTTTACTACGAAGCCTGTAGGCAAAGGTACTGGCTTGGGATTGTCGATCTGCTATCAAATAGTGGACAAACATCAAGGTTCGCTCAGGTGTCTATCGGCTCCGGGAGAGGGAACTGAATTTTGGATTGAGGTGCCGGTGCGGCAGCAGTCTAAGCAATCTGTTTCTAAGGTTGCACCTGCAGTAGGTGCCAGTTGGAATTAGCGGGAGAAATCTCGCTTCTAGCTGAGTCTTACTGAGAGCATCTCATATCAATTCCGGTTGCACCGTCCGTGATTGTTGACTGTTGACTGTTGAAGCAAGGGTGGAAAAACTCAATGGTTGACTGTTAACTGTTGACTCGATTTTATTATTCCGATGCAACCGGAAACGATATCACTTTTGCAGCCCAGTTAGAAATTGGAGTTTCGAGGCAGGAGACCGGAGGCCGGAGGAAATATGAAGACGGAAGGAGCCAGGAGAAGTGTTTTTACAAATATGAGATGCTCCCTAATTCCTGTTGAGAAAAGGTGAACTATCCGCACTAGAATGGGAAAAGTTTCGGATTTCGCACTCTACTTTCAACAGTTAACAGTCAACAGTCAAAAGTTATAGTTGTTGGCAAGCGCGTGCTAATTTTAAGTGGAATATTGCCGAAAACAAATATCTGGGGTTTTACCCGTCGTGACAATTTATAATTGTAGCAAGCCCAGATTACCAATTATTAACTACGATGTCTTTACAATCTATTAGCATTCCGCCCACAACCGATCGCAAACCTGTCGCTTTGATTGTCGCTTTGCATGGATGGGGTGCTAATGCTGGGGATTTGACTTCCTTAGCACCCTTTTTCAATTTGCCGGATTATCAGTTTGTGTTTCCCGATGCCCCCTTTCCCCATCCCCAGGTAACGAGCGGCAAAGCGTGGTATAACCTTCAAACCAAAGAGGCTCAGGGATTGGTAGAAAGCCGGCAATTGCTGAGGGAATTTTTGCTGTCTTTGGAAAGCAGCACGGGCGTGCCTTTGTCTCGCACGATTTTAAGTGGCTTTTCTCAAGGCGGAGCGATGACTCTAGATGTGGGATTGACTTTGCCCCTAGCTGGTTTAATTTGTCTGAGCGGTTATTTACACCAGATTTCACCAGTTGCGGGGAGTGTTTTGCCACCTGTTTTAATCGTACACGGTACTCAAGATACTATTGTGCCTGTTAGTGCTGCTGTCCGATCGCGCGAGAGTTTGACGGCTTGGGGAGCTGCGGTGCAGTATCGAGAATTTAACATGGGACACGAGATTCTGCCGGAAGTTATAGAGGTAATACGAAGTTTTGTTGTAGAAACTGTGTCGAAATCTGATTAAAGGTTTAGTATATAGTATGGCGGAAGTCTCGGGCAGGGGAAAAAAATGAAAACTTTAACCAAAGCATCGCGCGATATTGCTGTACTTACTTCTCAGGACGTGGCAGAATTGGCTGTCCGTTTAGAAGTTGACGATTATACAGATCCTTTTGAGGGATTGAATGATTGGCATTTGTTGCGATCGCTTGCCTTTCAGCGGCCGGAGCTGGTTGAACCTTATCTCCACCTTCTGGATATGGAAGCCTACGACGAAGCATAGACTTAAAAATCTAGGTCAAAAAATTCGACGGAATTGAGGAAGAAGTTAGCAGCATATTTGGTTGCGGATTAAACAGATGAATTAGAGATTTGAGTCTGTTTTTATCTTAATTTCTTTCTTGATTCTTTTTTTTGAAAAAATGACATGAAAGGCAGACGAATTTTAATCGGCGTTAGTGGCGGGATTGCGGCTTATAAAGTTTGCGAAGTAGTTTCAACTTTAGCGAAAGCTGGAGCGGAAGTTAAAGCTATTCTTACTGATGCGGCCGGGGAGTTTGTGACGCCTTTGACTTTTGCTACTCTGTGCCGCCATCCTGCTTTTACTGACAAAGATTTTTGGCAACCAAGTCACGGGCGCCCCCTGCATATTCAACTGGGAGAATGGGCGGAAGTTTTTGTAATTGCTCCTTTGACAGCTAATACTTTGGCTAAGTTAGCGGGGGGTTTTGCTGATAATTTGTTGACTAATACTGTCTTAGCTTCTAATTGCCCAATTTTGCTGGCACCGGCGATGAATACGGATATGTGGGAACAGCCGGCGGTGCAGCGGAATTGGCGTGAAGTGTTGAGTTATGGGCGCTATCATGCTGCGAATCCGGGGGCGGGTATGCTGGCGTGCGATCGCGCGGGTGTCGGCCGGATGGCAGAACCTTATGAGATTTTGCCTCATATTGAATCGCTGTTGTATGCGAAGGGCGATCGAGATTTAGCGGGCATTAGGGTGTTGATCAGTGCGGGAGGAACGCGGGAACACCTCGATCCGGTGCGGTTTATTGGCAATCCTTCCACGGGCAAAATGGGCATAGCTTTGGCGCAAGCTGCACAACACCGCGGCGCGATAGTGACGCTGGTACACAGTATAACTGGCGAGTTGCCGCTGTCAGGTGTGCGGGCGATCGCTGTTGCGAGTGCACAAGAAATGCGGCAGGCGATGCTGCAATGCTTTCACGAGGCGGATTTGACGGTGATGGCGGCGGCGGTAGCGGATGTGAAGCCGGCTGAGTACAGTAGTGAGAAATTGCCGAAGCGATCGCTCCCGAATTGTTTACCGTTGGCACCGGTAGCGGATATTGTGGCAGAGTTGGGAAAATTGAAACAGCCGCACCAAAAATTAATCGGGTTTGCTGCACAGACTGGGGATATTGTCAAGCCTGCTTTGGAGAAATTGCGGACGAAGAAACTCGATGTAATTGCCGCAAACCCGATCGATCGAATAGGTGCCGGTTTTGGCAGCAATACAAATCAAGCAATATTAATTAATGCCGCCGGAAAGCAAGTAGAAATAGCACCTTGCAGCAAGCTAGAAATGGCTCACCGATTGTTAGATTTTGTGATGAAAGGGTGAGGGCGCGATTTACTCATTAACTGGGATTAATTACTACTGGTTCGGGCGATAATTCTGATTCCCCAAAATCCGTTGATTCCGAGTCAGCCGACAACTCAGTCTCTGCGACAGTAATTTCTAGTTTAAATCCTAATGCTTCGAGCAATTCTACAAAGCTGTAAATTTCCGAACCGCCGCTTTCAGTCAGCATCTTGTCAAGTTTTTCGTGATTCTGTTTTGCTGACTCCGAAAGACCATTCATCGTGATTCGAGCCTCAATCACCTTTCTGATGGCATTTCTCAAAAGTGCTGGTTCAGGGTCTTTTTCTCCGAAGATAGCCCCAATAAAACCAGCAGCGTGTTCGGCATCTTTGAGAGATTCAATTAGGGAGTCGCGGTCGCTATCGCTGGTAGGCATTTTCATTGAATTTCCTAGGGTTCTACTTCCATAATTTTATCGCAGTCGATCGGCAATTTCTCTCGTAAGTGCGATCGACAGTCCATTCAACAAGCAAATCATACTTAAGACAGAGGTATTCTATCCACAAAATAGTAAACCTTGTTTCAGGAAACACAGTTTAAATCTAACAGGGGATTGTGAATGAATTTTAAGTCGATCGCAAAAACCAATCTACTATTCGGCAGCCTGATAATTAGCCTCGGATTGCAATCACTTCCAGCCACAGCGCAAGCAGTCACCGACGCGCAAGTTTCCGCCCTTGTAGAAGCGCTGCGACAAGCCGCCCCGCCACAAGCCGCAAATGACGGAATGTACAGTCAGTGGCAAGTTTTACCGAACAATATTTCCCGCTGGGCAAAATTCTGTACCAAACAAGATTTAACACCCCAACAATTTGAGGCCGACGCGACAAAAGCCAAATCAATTGTTACCTGTATCGTGGGCGATTTGCTGCGCGACGAATACAAAGCTAGCAGCAACAATGAATTAACCGCTGTACGCCGCGCAGCTTGCTGGTGGATGACAGGGGACTCCGCAGCTTGCAAAAGTGGGGCAACTGCTACTTATGCCGATAAAGTTATCAGCGTTTACCAGAAGCAGCAACCTAAAAAGTAAAGTTTGTGCTGGCGGAATTTAGATTTTTTTGACCGCAGATGGACGCAGATGGTTTTGTGCTGAGGGACAGATAATAGGAATTTGATATCAAATTCAATTATCCTATAAGCGCCAAAGATTCTTGAGAACATTAATCAGCTCTTTCTGTCGTCGAGCGATTACTTCTGGCGTCCATTCCTGTTCCCGCAGCACTTGGGTAGTAAGCACAAAGGGTGAAACGCCCGTTTTAGTAGTGAAATACTTCTGCTTTTTCACATCAAAATCATAATTTTTTGCCTGAGTGTTTTTCGCACCAGATAGTAAAACTAAGTTGCCAAGACGATGTACATATTGATCGCGCTCTTCCTGACTAGGAAACCACTTCATCCACTCACTATTAGCCCCGGGATTTTGGGGAAGTACGTGCTCGACAGTAATTTTGGAGAAGTTGTAAGATGCTTCACCTTCTGACAGAGCAGCATCTAAGCGCAGCAAAACATAAAGACGAATTTTTTGGATTAGGTAAAGGTCACTATCCAGAACTCTAAGGATATTGTTTGACTCTTCAGGAGTAAACTGGAGCGGTGAATTGGAATTGAATAAATCTTCCTCTTGTTCAATAGCAGTAAGCAATCTGCTGTAACGTTCAATGCGCTCATTGATATTGGCGCGGACAATCATTAAACCTGCCGCTATGCGGTCTAAATCTGTAAAAAAACGCACCAAATTATCGGGGCTATTACGGTTGCGCGACAGGTAGAGAATCGCAGGCGGTATCCAGTCAACATTCTCAATTTTGTTTAACCATTTAAATAGTTGATTAATTTCCTCGGCACGCCGCTCGCTTTCATAGGTTAAGTTTTGAATTTCGGAAAAAGCCTTAGCATAAGGATCTAAAATTTCATCAATGAATTGCTGAGACCCTGCGGCAGGATTGATGTTTTCCTGAAACTCTTTAAGGATACTCTTGCTAAGTTTTTTCTTTTCCTTAATCATCCGAATATGAGAAAACAAGTCTTTGAATAACTCGCGTCCCAGCTCCTCCTCGGTATCTTCCCACTTTTTAGTATATTTTTCTTTTTGCCCTTCTGGTATTTTTCCAATAATGTCCGCTTTCAAGATATCAGTTAGGGAGAGATCCAATCCCCTGTTGTTCAACACAGAAAATATCCGATATGCAGAGTCAAAGTCAGGCGTAGAAACCACTACCAAGAAGCACTGGGTAATCAGGAACTGGGCAAGACGTATACGGTGGGATTCCGCGATCGTCTGCAAACGTTGCAAGAATAAATGTGCATTTTCTTTAATAAGCTTCTGAGTATCCATCAGCTCAGCATTGTTCAATTTTTGGAGCTTGTTAATACCACCTTCATTTTGAATATATTCCTTGAAAAATTCTGCATCTCGCTCGCGCAAAGTCAGACGGTAACGATTATCTATACCCGCGATTAAGCTGCCTCTTTGGTATAGATAAGTGGTCAAGTCATTGGCGTGTTGTGTTGGCAATGATGCTCGGAGAGCAGCTAGTAGTATGGTGAGAGTTGTTAGACGTTGCTGACCATCTACAACTTCAGCATCTGGCGGCCCAGATTTGATCAAAACAATGCTGCCTAGAAAGTACGGGTTGAGTTGATCAATCGTGTCGTTACCATCTCCCAATGATGTTAGGAGGTCTTCCAGCAGTTCTCCAGCTTGCTCATTTGTCCAAGCATAAGGACGCTGGTAGAGGGGAATGGTGAACATAAAGTCATCGCTAAAGATTTTTCTAATGGGGTGTTCCTCACCCTTGATGCTGACACGGTTCATGGTGGGTTCCTGTGTTAGGTGTGGTTGGTAATTGCTTCTGGAAAGTTAATTTTCTCTGTTACAAGAATACCATGCTCAAGCTTGGAAGAGCTAACTCTCAACTTAGCCTGTGCAGGCTGGTTTCATTCGTCCCGCCGTAGGTTTCAATCTGATCCTGAATTATCCATTTTCGGCCTGACTTCTCATCAACTTTTGCACGCTGGCTAAGGCCCGATTTAATTCATAACTCTTTCTTTCTGAATTCTGCAAAAAAGCCTGCTGTTCTTCTTCAATCATTAACACATCCTGCCGCACCAAACCATCTAATAACTTTTGAGCAGCACCGAAACAACTATCTTTGATAAACCTGCGAAACCAAATCGGCAATTTGTGCAGTCGCCAAAACGCATTTAATGAGGTAAAGTGAATTAAATAAGCGCGAGTAGCTGTCTCGCTGACCGGACAAACCAAGCAGTAAATCTTAAAGTCGCTTCCCAAAGTTGAAACCCAGTGCGGGTAAATATAGCTCACCTCCAGCGGTTCGGGGTGCAGTCGGCGCAGAGATTTAAAAAATAACTGAGAAATTGACCAGATTTTATCTATTTTGTAATAACTTTGTGCCTGATATCGAGCAGTTACTTGATGCTCGTTTTCTTCTAAAGTATCTAGCACCGGATTTGCCCAAGCTTGCCAATCATCGTGCAAGTGTCCGTGGTACATATCCATCAAATTTTCAATTAAAAATGAATAGTGGGCCTGACAGTCGATGACTGAAACAGTGGCAATATAATTGAGATGTTCCCACTCTGGTAAATCCAGTAAATGAGTTTTTTCTGCTTGCGTTTCGTCGCCGGGAAACAGCCAGATAAAACCGTTTTGTTCCTTGACAGGATAGGAGCGAATTTTGCAGTTGGGTAGCTTTTGATTTTCTGCTAAATAATCGACTTCGGCACATTCTCCCCTTGCATTTAACCGCCATCCGTGGTAAGCACATTCGATTAAATCGCCTTTAACTTGGCCGTGGCTGAGTTTAACTTGCCGATGGGGACATCTATCTTCTAAAGCGTTGATTTTGCCTGCACTATCGCGAAAAAGTACGATCGCCTGATTCCAGATTTTCGCAGCGACGGGCTGAGTTTGCACCTCGGTGCTGCGGGCGATCGCATACCAGCGATCGAGATTAATACCCAACTGGCGGATGTGAGTTTTTTCTCCCCTTGCAGATACCGATTTTATCGCGTTGTTTTGCATTACAAATGTTCCCAAATTACGCCCATAAAACAACCCAATTTTACAAAATAACAGCCCGGAAAGCAACGACCGTAAATTTTTCTAAATCTCCGTTCTGACAAATACCTGTCGCTAGCTAAATGTTTCAACCAACTTGGCGAAAGTCTAAATCTTAATAATCTTAAAGCATTGCGCAATCCGTAGGTGGAACAGTCGGGTCTAAAATCTCTCGCCGCACCTAAGATGTAGCCTATTGTTGCAGGTGTTTCGACTTCCGATATATTATCTAAAAAGACGATTTTTCCGTGCGGATTTAACAATTTTTTAATTGCAGCGAGGGAGGCAGGGAGGTTGGGCAGGTGGTGAAAAGTAGTAGCACTAACTATTAAATCAAATTTGCGATCGAGCGCTAATTGACTAGCATCCATTTCGATGTATTCGATATTGGGTGCTGAGCGTTTTTGACGGGCGATGTCCAGCATCTTTGCTGATAAATCGACGGCCACTACATTATCGTAATACTGGGCTAATTCAAAAGCAAGAATTCCCGAACCGCAGCCAATATCTAATACTGCACCTTTGCTGGTCGATAGATTTTTAGTAAAGAAATCGTTCTGGCTTTGCAAGGTGGCGGCGAAATCGTATTCTGTTGCAAAAGCATCAAACATTACAGATTTATGGCGAATTTTGCAGTTACTCTTCAGCATCTATTATTGCTTTATACTTATTCAATAATATTTTAACCGTATATCCACCCCCCTCAACACAGATATTTTTTTGTTCGCAAGCTCTGCCTTTTCTCTTAAGGTAAACCACACCCACAAACCATAACTCATTTTAACAAAAGAATATAACTGTAGGAAACCTCCAAGCCCTTATTGAATCAGTCATTCTCATTGCGTAAAATCTAAAATCTAAAATCGTATGGCTGGGGGCGGTTTTCACCGAGGAGAGCAGCCGATAATTGACGATTTATAAAACCCGCCCCCGCTGCAAACCTTAGATTTTTAACACGCCTTCGGGATTCACCGTCAAGAGCGATCGCCTCTGCAAACCCTCCTGATATAAAATAGCATTAGCTGCCAACAAACCGCTGCTAACTGCCCTTTCCATTAAACCGCAAGGAAACGGCATTTTTACCCAATCTCCCGCAAACAAAAGGTTGGGAACAGCGCAGCAAGTTTCTGGTCGTTCTGCATAGCTACCGGGCGGATATCCAGAGAAATTCTTTTGATTTACTAATTCCCGGTGCAGCATATTTGCCTCTTTCAATTCCGGTACAATTTCGTACAATTCTTGCTCAAAAGTTGCCAGTAAAACTTCCTGGTTGGGAAACTCCTTCTCCTTGTAACAATAAGCGTGCAGTTCCACTACACTACCGCCAGTTTTCTGATTCCACTCGATGAACTGATCCTGAATTCGGTGGTAAAGCGTAATGCTGTCAGTCAGTTTGTAGCCGGAAAGCGAACTGAAATTGCTGTGTTCCCAGGGAAATTCGCGATCGAACCAAAAACGGCCCACCGCAAACGGATCGGCTATTTTTAAGCTCTCGATCCGGCTGTACACTTGCGGATTCACTTCACCGCTAGCCAAACTAAACAAATGCTGCATCCCCGGAACATCAGCCGCAAAAACATAGTAATCAGCCTTCAATGTTTCTCCCAAATTTGGAGGCTGCGATTGGTTGACCGCTGCTGCTAACTGTATTTCATCTGCTTTTTCATCGACTACCTTAAATCGAGGCAAATCCCGCTGAGCAGGCCCGCTGACAACTCGCCCTTCGGCATCAAAAACTGCCCCGTGACAAGGACAGTGAAATTGACCGTCGTTCTGTTTCTGAACTGTGCAGCCTTGGTGAGTGCAACTCAGAAAAATTGCCTCTTTTCCCGACGGCGCGGTGGCAAATACGCTGTCCCCAGCGCCGAAATATTCGGTCGAGTTGCTGTCAGTTAACAGTGCATTTCGCTTCACCCAAAAAGGTATTTTACTTTGCACGTCTCCCGATTGATAAGTCAAAGAATCAATCTGACCGTTTTCCCAGCGAATCTGACTGACTGCGACATCTGTCAATACTTTGCCGCCTTTGCTTTCAATGGCTCTGGCAATAGGCTGCACCAAACTCGTGCCCATATCTTGCCGTGTGCCGTTGAAAGCCAAACCCTCTGGATTTCCGAAAAAGTAAAAGTGGAAAAATTGCATTAATTCTCCCGCGCTCAGTTCGTCGGGAGCGTTGAGGCTAGATTTGGCAAAAGGCAGAAAATACAAGTCATAAAGTCCGCGCGGGAATTCACCTTTTACCCAGTCGGCAACGGATATATTGTCTAGTCTCTCAAAACTTTTTTGAGTCTGAAAACCGCCGATTTCCCGAAATACTTGCCAGTGAGCGGGTTTTGTCAGATTGATTCCCCACTTAAGCCGATTGGGAGAAGATATCCCCAAGTCAACTATATTCCAGGGAAAAGCTGAATGGTTGGGACGAAAAACTTCGGGTTTGTATTTGCCGTCTCGAAACAGAACGGCGTAGGATTCTAAAGATACAAAGTTATCAGTAATTTCTAGTTCTTCAACCACACTTTTGAGGTTGTAGTATTGCGGAAAAAAACCGTGGAAACCGTGTTCCATCATAAAAGTTTCGTTCCCGACTTGAATTGGCCAACTAGCAATTTTGCCACCGAGTTGGGGCGATTTGTCGAGCAATGTTACGGCGAAACCTCGCTGGGAGAGTTCGTAAGCACAGGCGAGCCCGGCCAAGCCTGCCCCCACAACTGCAACGGTTTTGCGGTTATTCAGCATTCGCGGCAAGTCAAGAGAATCTTGCACAAAAATGGTGGGCTCTGGCTTGGAAAATCGAGAGTAGCCCAGCAGCCCGCCGGCGGCACCAACTCCGAGGAATTTGAGGGCGGTGCGTCGAGAAACTGGTTGGGATAGCGGTGAATTGGTTGATTGACTCATCAGCGGTACGCGGTAACGGGCTTTAAACACAAATACGCCATAAGGCATATATCATAGACTGAAAGCAGGATGTGTGAAGAAATACTAAGACACATTCCTCTATCCGATCGCGATCGCACCGTGTCAATCGATTGAGATTTGAGATTTGAGATTTGAGATTAAAGAATTGAAGCCTTGACTTCACGGATAAATTCGGGGGGCAAGTTTCATCGGATACAGGTTTTTTATTTCTGGGTCCTGAGTCTGCTTTCGGAATGAATCCGGTGGCTTGTATCCTGGATGCTTTCGGTCAAGTGCGATCGCACACAATGTATAGTGGAAGGAGGCAGGCTTTAGTTATCTAGCAGAGAACCAAGAATCAAAAAGGAAAAAGCGACCGACCCCAGAGCGTAAAATCCTCTAAATAATTAAGTGTTTTTATTTATGTTGCTCAGCTCTTGGGAACCGCCGCCAATGATGTTAAAAAACTAAGAGATTTTCAGCCAAAATTTTATGCCAAAGGGGTAGAGTCGATAGAGGCATTTCTACCCCTACCTCTCTTTCAGAACGGAACGTGAAACTTTCGCCTCATTCCGCTCCTCGATATCTTCATCCTTTCTATGGATACAACTCAAAACGGATTATTATCATGATTCTTGTTAAGGGAATCATCATTTTTCGTTTTTGTGTCGTGACAATGCTTGTGTAGAAGTTGGAGATTCTTGTACTCATCCTTGCCACCTAGAGAGCGGGGTTGGATATGGTCAATTTCTACAATGTCTGTAGGTGTGAAGTACAAACCACAGTGGGTACATTTACCTTTTTGTGTCTTAAGAAGTGTTGCCACTCTTGTTGGTGTTTCAGGGTATTCTCCGCGTCTTTTACTCCAATAAATCCAGTTACCGTCGTAAGGTGTTGAATTGCCTTTTACCTTAACGTGCCTTATTATTGGCGTTGCTTGGTGTTGGGTTAGTTCTATACCTTCTTCTGTACTGAAACACCAATTTCTTTCGCCTACTGTTCGCCAGTATTTGTTTTTGTTGATGTTACCTTGTCCCCGTCTTCTAGCCTAGGCTCTTAGTTTTTTGTAGGTAAGGTGGTCAACCTTTGAGAAGGTTTCTTTACTTACTACCGTATAGTAATAGTTTGACCATCCCCTGATTATTGGATTTAGCCGACTAATTAGAGCAGCTTGAGGGGCAGTCTTGTGGATGTCTATTACTTCTTCAATCTTTAAAAGGTGGGCTTTGATATTTTGTTTATACGGGGTGATTAATGTTTTAAAACCAAGTGGTATTCCATGTGTATTTTTGGCACTTCGATAGTTACCTACCTTGTGTTGTTGTACATGAAACCCTAGAAACTCAAACCCAACATTTCCATTGTATTCGTTGAGAGTGTGGGTTAATTTTGTTTTGGTTGGTTTTAATTCTAAGCCAATATCACCTAACCATTCCGCAATTATCTTTTGACAGGCTATTATTACTTCAATGTTTTTGTGAATAATCACAAAATCATCGGCATATCGGATTAGACTGATTTCTCTTCGTTGGTTTATATTGTTACCTACGAATTGTTTAACCCGTTCTTCCATTCCATGTAAGGCTATGTTCGCCAATAACGGGGAAATTACTCCTCCTTGTGGGGTTACTTCAGTGGTCAGAAAGATTTCACCTTGGTCTAATACCCCGCTTTTAAGCCAGGACTTAATTTGTCTTCGTAGTCCTGGGTAGGTATTGATTTTGTCAAGTAATGCTTTGTGATTAATGCGGTCAAAGCATTTGGCAATATCAGCGTCTAGCACATATTTGGCTTTATATCTAATACTGTCAAAGATAGCTTCCATTGCATCGTGACATGACCGCCCTGGTCTAAAACCGTATGAGTTCGGCTCGAATTTTGCCTCCCATTCTGGCTCAAGAGCTGCTTTCACACCTGCTTGTAAGGCGCGGTCGTACATTGTGGGTATGCCTAATGGTCTTGACTCACTGGTTCCTGGTTTTGGTATCATTACCCGACGTGTCGGTTGTGATTTGCCAGTTACTTTGAGTTGATTTACTAGCTTGAAGCGTTGCTTTGGGGTTAGTGATTTAATACCATCCACACCTGCTGTACGTTTGCCAGTATTATCTTGAGTGACCCGTCGTACCGCTAAGACCTTATTAGACCATGAATTAATCAAGGTCTTCTGAAGCTTCCGAACTGCTTTAACATCGCCACGCTCACTTGCTCGATAGATACGTTTTTGCAACTTGAATGTCAATCTTTCGGCTCTTCGCCAATTGATTTTATTCCATTCCACCGTCGGGTTGTCCCGCGTTTTAGACATATTCATTGCTACTAAATTTCTATCCTTGAAGTTACCGTGTATCTGTCTGCATATCTCTGTTATTACAGCAGAGCATTGGCTTCTGATACAATCCCTCTTTCGTATATTATTCGTTAGCTACTTACTGAAAATCAACCTGATTCCAGAAATATACGAGAGTTACTTCGTTCCAAATACACATTGATTGAGTTTTTAGTGTGATGCTATCCACCGGGTTTGTGGGCGGTGCTTATAGGTCGCAGAGAGAATCGCCTATGCCCTATCCTTGCCTTTTGGCTTGGTCTTAATCAGTCTTTACCGTGTTTTGCAACGGTTTTATACCTGATTCAGCCGTTAGACCATCTTAGTTAACGGTGGTTCAGACACATCTTTGTTTCCTACACATGAACTCTTGCTTGACAGTTACCAGCTTCGGCTGCCAGTAGTCTGCTTTTTATCCCCGCTTTACCCTGTTAGTTGCTACTTAACAGGGTAGGGGATACGCTTTAACCGCTGCACTTGCGGACTAGGACTAAGGCTTGTGAGTCCTGCACCTAGATGTGTATCTAGTTGTTATGGTTTTTATAACCATACTAGCCGTCCCTGAGCGTTGTCACTCATTTCGACTAAACGAATCGCACCAGTCTCGACTAATTGTACGAAAGAACTGGAAATATCTCCGAGGCTAAACAATTAATCAGTCGAGGTTTAAGTAAGTTGACGCGAAAAGACTTAACTATTTTAAAACAACTAAATACAGAGAATATATCTACTGAAATCACTCAATATAGGGTCGATCGGTTCATGATATTCCCCATTCAACACCAAGAGCAAACCCGATTCAACTGGACAAGTGCGGATGTGCCGCAAAAAGTCAAAGACGCCCGTAGAGGTAATGCCGATTAAACTCACATCTTGCACCATTCTTAAGAACGGGATCTCCGGCCCATTCCATAAGAGATCAATTTTTTGTGGAACAGGCCGGAAAGTCTGTTCATCAAAGGATTATTGAGAATGGTGCAACATCTCAGTTAAATCCACCTGGCTGCTAGGTAAAAAACAGGACTTACTTGAAGAAACCGGGTTTTTGTGTAAGTCTTGTTTATGCAAAACCCCTGCATAATTTACAAGCTTTTACATAAATCGCGAATTTCTTGGTGCGGGGACTCAGTTAGTGTTCGTGCCCACACCCTACGGTAGATATTGGCGGTTGGTCTTGAATGCTAGAATCGTACGGCGATCGCCAGCACAGTCAAAATTCCCACCCACATCCCAACTTTTGCCAACTGCTGCCGCCAACGGCGCCCTTAACCGCCCCAAAATCATGCACTACCAACCCCAGCAGCAACGCCAAAAACACACGACTCAGAAAAAAATTAAAAAAGCTATTTTTTACTGTTTGATAGCAATATTTTTCTGCTGGAGTACCGCGAACCTCGCTACAATTGCCCAAAACACAGGCCAGGGCGGGCTTAACGGGCAAGAAATGAGAAATTTACTCGATCGGGGCAACCTCACCGAAGCCGTAACCAGAATCGAAGAAAGCTGGGAAGAAGACTATCAAACATACTTTGAACAAGACTTTGGAACCCGTGCAAAAACCGCCGAAGCAATATCAAAAACTCTCTCCCGCCTAGCAGTTCAAACAAAGAAAAAACCTGCTTTAATTTACGCTATCCCCCGCACCGACCAACTAGAATTAATCTTAATATTGCCCGATCGCCCGCCTATTCTTCGCAGCGTCCCGCAAGCCAAACAAGAAAAACTGCTCTCAGTAGTCAAAGAATTCAGCAGCGAAATCACCAACCCCGTAAAACTTAACACCACCACCTATCTAGAACCAGCCCAACAACTCTACAAATGGATAGTTGCACCCCTAGAAACAGATTTGCAAACAGCAAAAATTGAAACCTTGCTGTTCTGCGTCGGCGAAGGTTTGCGAACCGTACCCCTAGCAGCAATGCACGACGGACAGCAATTTCTGATCCAAAAATACAGCCTTGCCCGCATCCCCGCATTCAAACTCACAGACAGCAATTACATCGACCTCAGAAACGTGCAAGTTCTAGCAATGGGCGCATCAGATTTCGCAGAAACGGCGAACAAAGAACCGCTGCCAGCAGTGCCGTTAGAATTGGGCGCGATCGCCCGACAGTGGCCCGGTCAATCCTTTCTCAACGAAGATTTCACCATAGTAAACTTGCAATCCCAGCGACTGCAACAAAGATATGGAATCATCCACCTTGCCACCCACGCCGAATTTCGCCCCGGGACCCCAAATAACTCCTACATTCAATTTTGGGACACGCAACTTAGACTAGATCAAATGAGAGAGTTAAAATGGAACAATCCCCCTCTTGAACTGTTAGTATTAAGCGCCTGTAGAACCGCCTTGGGAGACAAAGAAGCAGAACTCGGATTTGCTGGTTTAGCACTGCAATCGGGGGCAAAATCAGCCCTCGCCAGCCTGTGGTACGTCAGCGATGCGGGGACTCTCGCCCTGATGACAGAGTTTTACCAGCAGTTAAAAATCAGCAGGCCACAAGACCCTCCAATCATTAAAGCTGAAGCTCTCAGGCAAGCACAAATTGGTGCGATCGAAGGCAAAGTGACGATCGAACGCGGTCAACTGCGAAGTTCCCGGGGCGAAACTCCCTTGCCCCCGTCCATCTCGAAACTCGACAGCAAAGATTTATCCCATCCTTACTACTGGGCAGCTTTCAGCATTATCGGCAGTCCTTGGTAAGTGGGCCTCTTGACCGAGAGTGATGATAGGCTATAAAACATAAAGTAATTCAGTGCCTGTAGCTGTCGCTCAACAGCCCGCTGCCAAGCTGTGACGAATCAAGCGGGAGCCTTCAAGGGGAAACTAAAATGAAAAAATTAGAATTTTTGCTACAAAAAGAAGGCGATCGCGCCTGGTTGCCCCTAGAAACCTCCGACGTGGAAATTCTAGAAGGTAAATACCGTGTTGTTGCTCGCATTCAGCACCCCAACACCGACATCGAAATTCGCGTTACCCATACCTCCTTCGACCCAGGGGCGCAGCGGAAAGTCCAAAGCCGATCGGCCCGCACCAACCCCGAAGGATTAGTCGTGATCATTCCCTACACCAGGCTCAAACCCGGGCTGTGGGAACTCTCCTGCTTGCCAGATCCCAAAGCAACCCCATTAAAACCTTGGCAGTACGGCGTTCAGTTGGAAGTATTGCCCGCAGAATCTGAAACCTCCGAACCCCTACCGCCGATCGACCAAATCGAACCTGCAACTTCCCTCTCACACTCAGAAAAGGCAGCACCGGTCGATCGCGCAGCCCCACAAATCGCAGCACCGGTCGCTCGCCCCGCACCAACCCCAATCCCAGCAGCAGCTTCAGCACCGCAGCAGACCAAAATCTACCAATTCCCCATTCCCCAAACCCCCGAACCCAAACCGGGCGTCAAACTCGAACTCGTCCTCGATCAAGAAACCTTCGTCACCCAACTCGGTCGCCCCTTAATCATTTCCGGCAAAATCGACATTCCCCAACCCCCGCAAAAAACCAGAAAAACAGCAACTCTCATCCCCGAATCAGAAGCACGAGAACTCAAACAACTCATCGGTTCAGCACAACTACAAATTTACCTGCGTGACCCCCAAACCTCAAAAATTCTCGCAGAAATCCAGCAGCCAATGCCAGAACAAGTTCCCCCCTGCATCTTTGCCTGCGTCACCTATATCCCAACCGAATGCAAAAGTCGCCTCATTTTAGGAGAAGCAATTCTTAGCAGCGGCGGCGTCACCCTAGCCACCAAACTATTCACAATTACAGCTCGTTTAGAGCACCTTCTACAGGAAATTAAAGACAATTTCATCGAAGAAAAGCATCAAGCTGAACCTTCCCCAACAGCCTCAAAACCGTCTGGAAGCGCCAAAAATATATCCTTCCTCAAGCTAGTAGAAAAATCCTTAGACCCTCCCTCCCCCGCCGAAGCCCCAACTACTGAAGCCTTACCCCCCCTACTGGCTTCGCGTCACACTCCAAGTGCAGGCGGTCTAGAACTGCCCGCATTTGGTAACAAACTGCCCGACAGCAGCCGATCGCAATTGCTGTCGGAAATCTCCAATTCGCCTCGAACGGTCGCAGAGTCGAGTGACCCACAAACCAAACCCTCAGACACCCCAACTCCCCCTCAAACAGCGGAAACCGGAGCGATCGACCAAAAACCAGAAAACAACGTCGAATTAGAAAAAAAAGCCCCAGACACCCAGCCAGCACCCACAAAACAGGCATTTCAAACCTTAAACGTCGAAAGTCGATTTTGGTCGCGACTGAGTTCCTTAGCCAGCAACGGCGAATCCCCCGACTGGCTCAAAGCAACCACCCTGTCACCAACTCCAACAGCACCCGCAAATAGCAGCGACGAAATTGCCGTTGTGGAAAAAAGCAGCGCAACCCACCAGCAACCCGAAACCACCCAAACAATTTCCGACCCCAAATCCACTAGCCCGGAAGCCAGAGAATTTGTGGTTTTTGACGAACCGCTGCAACCGAAACAAGTTGCTCAACAAACCAGAACTGTCGCTGCAGAAGACACTCCCCCGACTCCCTACGTTTTGCCAGAAGACGAGTTAGTACCGATGCCGATTTTGGAATTGCCGCGCGCCGAAATTATCGCGGGCCAGGCTGTAAAAGTGCAAGTGCAACTGCCGGAATTAATGCCCCGGATTTATGTGAAAGTTTGGGTGTACGATCGACAAACCTACCTGATTCTTGACGGGCCGCGCTGGATTACCGAATTTCAAGCTAACGGCTTGGGAAATGTTCGAGCAAGTGTCGAGTTAGAGATTCCCTACGGCTGCATGGAAGTCGAATTTGAGGCGATCGCCGTCGAAATGCAAACTCAGCGGGAAAGCCACAAAGTAAGCGTTCACCGCCAAGTTTTGCCCCCTGCCGGACCAACTTTACCCCTTGATGGGTAAGCCAAAATCCGCGTGCCTCCCGGTTCATCCGCTGACATCTGCGGTTAAAAAAAGCCTCTTTAAGACTATTAAAAAAATCTGGATTGGGGGGCGAGAAATCGAGGGATATTCCCGGTTTCTCGCCCGCGCGCCACTCTGAATCTACTTACCAGTCAACTGCCGAAACTTCTTCTTAAACTTATTCTTATACACGTAGATTGATCGCTGTAAATCCTCAACTTGTAGGGACATTTCGGCAGCCAAACCCGTGCGGTTCCAAACATCCTCCTCACACTTGCGGCGGCAAAAATTCATCGGTTCCGAGTAAACTTTCCCACTCGATAAAGTTGGCTTCGGCCCGCACCAGTGAATCACAGTTGCCTCAGTGCGATCGCCTGCAGGCCCGCTTTCTTCCACCGGAAACCGCTTTCTGAGCAAATCCCGATCAAAATCCGGCACCAACAACTGCATATCCACATTCTGCACCCGCAGTCGATTTTCTTGTGCAGCCCGGAAAATCATAAAGTTCAAAAACCCCATTTCTCCGTACTTAAATATCCCCGGATTTGCCGCCGTAAAATCTAAAATTTCCACGTATTCTTCCAAGCTAAAAACGTCGCGTTTAGCAAAGAAAGTGCCTGTGCAGAAATAGTGCGATCGCGATTCCGACCAACGAAAATTCGGGAAATGCTTCTCAATGCCTGGAATGTCAAAGAAAAATTCCGAAACATCCGCATCCGGGTAATCGTAACAAGGCTTGTCTACAATAAAATCAAAGTCTTGAAAGTTAGCCAATTTGAGAACATCGCCCCAGACGATCGTATCGGCATCCAAAACCATAAAATTTGACCAAGGACTTTCCCAAAAAGCGATCATTTTAGTTTTGCCCCAACCAAAACTTCTTTTTCTGAGAACTTCTTCAGAAACAGTTGTGCGGTTGATAACTCGCACCCCATATGACTTTTCCAAAGCACTCACCGAAAACGTACCGTCAATCAACAGACAAATCGGTACATCTCCCAGGAAATAGCGGATGCTAGCACAGCAACCCTTAGCAAACAGATAATCTTGGTCGCAGCAGGCAATAATAATACCAAAATCTTCCATAAACCCTCACTCTTTATACTAATACCAGTTACCCAAAATAATCCGACTGTAGGCAAGCTCCAAACCTTTATGTCATCAGTTACTCCCTATTCTTTAATCGAAAATGGTATAACTTGCTTACCCCCAGCGTTTGGGTTTTTTGTTCTGACAGCAGCTCTATTTTCGACTTCTGCATTTTCGCCAGCTTAACACTAAACTCCTGCGATCGTCCGTAGGTAAAAACATCGTTAAAACCACTAGGAATCTTGGGCATAGTTGGTCTGTCAAGCAAGTGAGCTTTCCCTGGGCCAACAGCGGGTCAAGCACCACCCAGTTGCAGTCGTACTCAAACAACAAAAAGTTGTGTTAAAATAGCGGGAAATTAAACCCGCCGACGGTTAGTCTCAAAAAAGGCGATCGCCCTGGCAAGTCCCGACGGCAGCGGGCATCAAAAAAACCAAATTGGTCAAGCCTGAACTTTGGTTTAGATCGGGTCTATCTACCAGCCTTTAAGTTTCAGTTCCCCACTCATGGCGGGAAAATAGCCCCTGCCGGGTCGCGAGGTTTAAAGTTAGCTTAAAAAGCTTGACATTATAGGATATAAAGCTGTATAAGGGATGCGACAAGCAGCCACAATCCTACCTATAACTGTCTGTTAAGTCTGGCGTAACCGAGGACTCTGGGCAGTTGCTCAGTTAAAGGCAGATTGTTGTCGAACCCTTAGAACCAGTTGTCGATCGCCCGCAGAGCAACTCAAGCAAGTCGGGCGATCGAGAGATGAAATTAGCACGTGATGGTATAATCAACTGTAATGTAATGTGGGCTTGACCTGAATTGATGCCTGGGCGGTATAAGGGCTCAGCCCCCTAAGTTCAAGCAGAAGTAGACACGCCTACTGTGAATCAACAGTTATGGATATGTTCTATTTTGGCATTTATTGTCAACAGGCAAGCAACCACAAAAATTAGCAGTTGGGAATTGCTGCTCGTCGAGTTGAATAGAGTGTGAAGGTGTGAGGAAAATGAACAGAACTTTTTGGAATTTACTGCTAGTATCCCCGGCAATTCTGGGGCTATCATCAGTCATGAGTACCGCTGCGATCGCCGCAGAAGTGACCGCAACCGCTGAAGCCAACCAGCTAGCTACAGCTCAGTCATCTGAGTCAAAAATTGCAGAAATAGTTGGAGAAATAGTTGCAGAACCAGTTGCAGCAGCCCCTGCTGCCCCAGAAAACCTGGCTTTAAACAGCAGCGTCGAAGCGGCCCAAACCCCGGTCGTTAACGAAGCAGACGCTGAAAAACTCGCCTCAATCAAACCAGAAACCAGCGAAGCAGCAGTGCAAACAACACTGCAAACAACAGGGAGCGACATTGGCTTAGCAGCCCCAATCGCTCCGACCAGCGCCGCAGCAACAACTGAACCCCTAGCAGCAGTAGCAGGCACAGCCGAATCCTCGCCCCAAGCATCAGACTTGGCAGTGGGAATCAGCCAGACAGACGCCCCTGGGAAAATTGAAGTGCCAGCAGTCGCCAGCACCCCAGCTACTACCCCAGCTACTACCCCAGCTACTAAGGTAGAAATTGCTCAGACACCAGCCGCCGGAATGGGCGGCCCCATCGTCCCTGTCGCTCCCCAAGCGCTGCCGGCCCAACCGTCCGGAACCATGTCCCAGGTGACATCAGTCACTCAGCTCTCCGACGTGCGACCGACAGATTGGGCATTCCAAGCCCTGCAATCCCTAGTCGAACGCTACAGTTGTATCGTAGGTTATCCCGACGGCACCTACCGCGGCAACCGCGCCCTGACTCGCTACGAATTTGCAGCCGGCGTCAACGCTTGCTTAGACCAGATAACCCAGCTAATTGGGTCAACAGGTAACTTAGTTACCAAAGATGACTTAGCCATCCTGCAACGCCTGCAAGAAGAATTTGCAGCCGAACTCGCTACCCTGCGCGGACGAGTAGACGGCCTAGAAGCTCGCACTGCAGAACTCGAAGCAAACCAGTTCTCCACCACCACCAAACTGGCTGGAGAAGCCATTTTTGCTGTCAGCGACACCTTCGGAGATCCTATACAAGCTCGTGACGCCAACGGCAATCATATCCGCGATCGCGACGACCAAACGTCTACCAACTTCGGCTACCGGGTGCGGTTGAACTTCAACACCAGCTTCACCGGTCGAGACTTGCTCAGAACCCGCTTGCAAGCCCTCAACGTCGCCAACTACTCAGCAGCAACAGCTACGGGCACTAACATGGCTCGCCTAGCGTTTGATGGAGCTGAGAACAGCAATTTCACACTAGACGAGTTGTACTATCGGTTCCCGATGGGTAAAGCTACAGTCTTTGTCGGTCCTAAAGGGCTTGACCTAGATGAAATTGCAGACCAGGCTTCTACCTTTGGTAACTCTACGAGTAACGGTTCACTTTCCAGATTTGGAGTTCGCAACCCGGCCGTATTCCGCGGCCCGCAGGGAGCAGGCGCAAGTGTGAGTTTCAACTTGGGCAGCTTCCGAGCTACCGCGGGCTATCTCGCAGGCGACGGCGATGCTCCCAACCCCGCAGATGGCAGGGGCGTTTTCGACGGTTCTTTCAGCGCTCTGGGTCAGATCGGCTTTTTTAGCAGACCGTTTGACTTGGGCTTGACTTACACCCGGAAATACAATCGGGCAGGCGATGTTAACCTCATGGGCGGCGTCGGCAGTTTGTTGGCTAATCGGCCCTTCGATCAATCACCTACCGCATCAGATAACTATGGCGTGCAAGTTAACTTCAAACCCAGCAGTCGCTTTCAGATTGGCGGTTGGTACGGTTATACGAAGGCTGAACAACTGCGGGGTGGCAACAATGACGCTACCATCCAGAATGGTGCTATCACTGTGGCCCTGGGAGATTTTGCCCGACAAGGCAACGTCCTCGGCTTCGTCTTTGGTGTACCGCCAAAAGTTACCGAGAGCGATGTCGCCAGAAATCGCAACACCTCTTATCACTTAGAGGGTTTCTATCGCTTCCAAGTCAATGACTTTATTTCGGTGACACCGGGCGTTTACGTGATTCTGAATCCGGAACACAACAACAACAACGAGGATATCTGGGTCGGACTCCTCCGTACTACCTTTAGTTTCTAAGGTTTCCAGACATCTAGTTACAGGTAAAAGCGGCAGGCGACTGCCGCTTTTATTTATTGGTCATCAGTGGCTAGATTTTAGATTTTAGACTTTAGATTTTAGATTTTAGATTGTCAACAGTTAACACTCATCAGTCAACAGTTAACACTCATCATTTCACCAATTATGAATTTTGGCGGCAAATCCCGAATACGGATGTGTAGCCGTGCAGAAATGTGCTGCCGCCGACGGGACCAATTTCGCCGTTGCAGAAAAAGCCGCTCAGGGGGATATTTTTGAGGTATCGGCCAAACAGTCGGGAGTCAAAGTTCGACTGGCCGTAAAGCCCTTCGCCGCGCCCCAGACAAGAGAACATTAAGGCACCGGCGCTAGATGTACCGCTGTACTCGGCAGCCCGCTGATAGCGATCGAGCAGCATTTCTAGGTCTTCTGCGGAGGTGCGCGCGTCCCGCAGGTGGAATTGGATGCGCTGTCCGGGACGGACTCGATCGCCGATCGCAATTGCTCCCACTTTCGGATCTACTCCCAACAGATTGCGGATTAAAAAATCTCCCGGCTCTAATGTCAGCTTGAATTCATCGCTAACTAAGCCTACAAATAACGAGTGCTGGGCTAATTCTCGGTCTTCTTCGCTCAAAGTTTGAACTAACTCTCGCAAAGCCTCTAAGGGCGATCGCTCGATGCCCGCGCTGCCCGTATCGTCGGTTTGTTCTTCGAGTTTCAACAAAATATTGCGCTCTCCTTCCGTCACCCGATAAGGATGCCCGATCGGCCTGCAGCCTTGAGCGACGATCGTTTCCAAAACTATATTGCCACTCAAAGCTACCCCAACCGTCCCTTCTCGGTAAAGCTGATAGTCGCAAAACAGCGCCGCGCCTCTGCCCGCACCGTCCCCCCCGGCAAGTCCCCCTACCTTAGCCGCGCCCGGATAGGCATAATCGAGCCCTTGGAGCAAATCGTTAATTTTTGCCGAAAAGGGGTCGGCCAAGATGATGAACTGCGGTTCTTCCTGGGCAGGCACGCCCAGGAGATCCACCCAAGTATCCGGGGGACTATCTAAGTCCGGCAGTTCTTCTGCACCGACGTGAAAAGTTCTGACGTTCACTCCCGGCAAACGGGCCAGACTGAGGCTGACTGCCGGAGCTCCCTCGACTTCTTCGGTGAGGCCGCCCCGGTTCGTGCCGATGACTCCTCCCCCGCCGCAGCCCAGGATCGCGGGTACTGGCAGCAGTTCTCGGAGTAAAGGCATCAGCCGAGAATACTCGCTGGCAAAGGCAGACGAGATAAATATCAGCGCTAAATCAGCCGGGCCTTCTAGGTCGCGATCTGCTTGTTCTATAACTTCTTTGAGGGCGGATTCCAAAGAGGGACGGGTTGATAAAGCGCTGACCCATTGCATTTGGTTTTGGGTGTACATAAGGCAAACTTCTCTATAAAACTATCTCTATACATTAGGCTAACTGGAACTGGCCACTGGGGGGACGCTATTGTTGGGCGATCGATTCCCCATCGATTGCCGTTCTTGTGTTAACATAAGTTAACATGAGTGTCCCATTAATCTGTTTAGTGTTAAATGCCGTATTCAGCTAAATCTTAAAAGATAAAGCTCAATACAGTTTGACACACCAACCTCGTGTAATGTTTTCATCAAAAGTAAGGTCAGCTCGACCTACATTGATGCCTGTGGACTCTTCCCCCGCCGACGGGGTAGAGTAAAGCAGGAAGTAGAGACGGCTGCTGCGATCGCACTTATGGATGGTTTGTCTCTGGGCTGCTGCAACAGCAGCGCATCTCAAGCTATTATTAGCTGGGGTCGCCAGACCGGAACAGCAAATCCAACCCAAACTAACATCCAAAAAGAAAACCTTTCTTACTTAATAAGGTCAACGACCCAGGTCTAAAGACACGCTCGCTTCGAGCCTAAGACTTAAACCACAGTTGACCCGCCTAAGACTTTAGAAGTCTAGGTTTTTTGAGTTATGACACCAAGTGGCTGCTTAGCTAGTCCCTTGCTCTGTCGTTAACGGTTAAACATCTTTATTTGGGTTAAGGACGTGCCGTTAGCCGAACAAGCTCACTAAACAAAGGCGCGTGCTAACATTACCTAGAAATAGGTCGGGGACAACCATATTCTCCTACACTTTCCTACCAACAAGTTTTATGACAACAACACCCGCAGGCAACATCCAAGAAAAAATTGAAGAAGAACTAGAAAGCGCTCGTACCGTCTGTGACCTCAAGGGCGCCACTTCCGGGGAATGCGCGGCGGCGTGGGACGCAGTTGAAGAACTGCAAGCAGAAGCTTCCCACCAAAAGCAAGTCAAACCTAAGAATTCTTTTGAAAAATTTTGCGACGACAATCCTGACGCTGCTGAGTGCCGCATCTACGAGGAATAAACGAGCCATTTAGCTCTAAGCCTTGCCTCCCGCGCCGAAATCTAACTTTTGGCGCGGGAGAATTTTATTTGAGGGGTTGAGCCTTGAAATATTGGCGAGATTTGGCCTCTATCCCAATGCTTCAGATCTGCCAGCTTCTCTCCACTCCCCGAACCAAGGGAGACAATAATTTGCTCTGGCGTCCCCCCTTGGTTCGGGGGATGGGAAGGCGAGATTCGAGGAATAAACAGTTTTAATCCCAGCATATTGCCGTCTATCGTGTCTCAAGTACGTTTTAAAGCGCGCCAAGCACCTTAGAAAAGGTAGTAGTAACTAAAACATTAAGACCGTGTTCTGGTTGCTGATTTTTTAGCATTTTTGTAGTAAAATTTGTGACAAATAAGTGAGTATATTTTCCCAAAGATGTTGAGTCTTTTATTGGCAGCCACCGGGCCTTGGTTTCAACCGCTAGTCTGGATGGATTATCGGTTGTCTGTGTTATTAACAATTTCGATCCCGCTGGTAGTGCTGATTTGGGCTGTTGTGGCAAAATCTGAGGCGATCGTCCGTTTGTCGATTATTTATTGGCGGGTGGCGAGTTTGCTGGCAATTACACTTTACCTGATGATGGCTGCCCTGCCTGTGAGCTTTGTATCGTCGGTGATTGGGAGGGCCTTAATTCCTGCTAGTCTGTGGTTTTGGGAGGATTTAAACGAAGAAATTGCCGATCGACCGCAGTCGCCCTTGAAACTGGCTTTTACAGCTTGGCGGTGGGCGATTACTGTTTACAGCGGTTTGGGCGCTCTTGCTCAACTTCCCTTCTTAAGCTGTGCTTTTAAATCGCAAATTCAGGTAATTGACGAACCTTTTTGCCGCATTTGGTTAGACCCACCTTGGTTCTACAAACAAATGTTTCACCCTACGGCAACCCCTCAGTTTTTGGGATTGTTGGGTCTAATAGGTTTAGTAATCTATGTAATTTACTTGTCATACTTTGTGCTAATTAGACTAGGAAAACAGGGGAGGTCAGCTACCGGAAATTAAGTGTAGTTTAAGTTAGTATTTCCATCCTAAATTGCAGCTAAAGTATTCCAAAAAAGGCTCATAAATCTCAAATAAAAATAGCCGGGGCGCATCTAGGACAAAATCAAACTAACAGCAGGGTGGCTGACGTGACCCCCCAAAAACGGATACAAGCCGTGGACTCCAGTCGTGGAGATCTAAAAATTTTAGACTAAGGTTCCAGCTTCCAGATTCATCTGTCGAGAAAATCTAAAATCTAAAATCTAAAATCTGAAATCGACTGACAGCAATGTTATGGGGAAAGACTGTGATGGATAGCAAACAAGCCTACTTACAGTGCTTAGAAAGGCTGATTTGGGCGCTCGATCGCCTGGAAGCAAAAGTCGAACCCAGTGAACTCGCTCGGATTGCCGAACTGATTGTTCAGCCGATGGTGGGGCCCTGGCGGTTTTTTCACACTCCCGAACATATTTTTGAGGTGGGGGGAGATGAAGACGCGATCGAGGTTTTGGCAGCTTTATTTCACGATACCGTCTACGTGCAAGTCGATCGCAGCATTAACTTTAACGTCAGCTACTACATCACTCCTGTTGCAAAAGAGGTTAACAAACAACTACAAATTCGGGATCAATCGGAGCTGCCGGCGGATGCTATCTTCGAGATGGTAATGCTGGTATTCAATTTTGTACCGGGCGAAGTCCTGAATCCTTTCGCCGGACAAAACGAATTTCTCAGCGCTGTGGTAGCAGCAAAAGCTCTAGAACCATTTCTCAAACGCGAGCAATTGCTTCAAGTTGCAGGCTGCATTGAAGCAACCATTCCGTTTCGCGCAGCCGAGTCCGGAGTAACAGTAAGCCAGCGCCTTTATAACCGTTTGCAAGCAATAAATAGCCTATTTAACCTCAGTTTGACTGATGAGGAAATGCGGGAAACGGTCAAAAAAGCTGTGCGAATTTCTAACCGGGATGTGATGAGTTTTGCTCACCATAGTTCAGCCCATTTTTTGGCAAATACCTGGAATTTACTGCCGGAAACCAATCACAATCTCATCTGCTGCGGTTTTTACACGATTCGCGACTACCGAGTTGCTTTGGTCAAGATGGAAGGTTTTCTGAATTATCTCAAGCCAGAAATAATTTTCCGACAGTTTGAGGGATATCCAGACGATCGCACATATCAGCGCTGGGAAACTACTGCTAAGTACAATCTCGAAATTGCGAAGCTTTATTTGGGGTGTAAACTACCTGCTCTCGCTCTGCTAGAAGCTCTATCTTCGGATTTGGGGATTGAGGTGTCTCTGGCGATGATGATGGGAGGAATTCCGGAGCAGGCTCCTAACTGCGTGCGCCTAGAAAGCTTTTTTCCAGAAATAGACAAACCTTATCAACCTAAAATTGGTTTAGAAACGGAAGTATTGAATTTATTAGAAAATGGGCGGGCTAAAAGCACTTCTAATACCGATTTGGAGAGTTCGCCCCTGACAACATTTGTGGTGAAAATTGTTGGCTTTGACGAAATGCGCTATCAGTGCGATCGAGCTAAGGAATTTTTTGGAGAAAATCTAAACGCCGACGACTTTATTTCCGACTTTAACCCTATAGTTACAGAAATTGTCATTGATTCAATTCTCAAGTTGTTTGACAGCCGGAAATCTACTATTTACCGATACTATGATATCACTTCTCAGTTAAAGTCGCAACCCCAGAGAAATTTTCCCAATCGCCCTTTTCGCTCACATGGTTAACTAGCTTTAAATACAGTATTTTTGCCTCCTCTATATAAAAAACTATTACTCAGCTTGTATAAGAGTGCAGCGATTACACCGTGACAGGATTGATTGCCTCGCTTTCTCTACGTCAATCTGCCTATCCATCCCGACACCAACAGCCGTACAGGTAAGTGGGTATACGGGATTAAATCGCATAATGTAACACTATGTAAACAGATTTAAGTCAGCCAGTAGAGAGCCTTTGGAGACTTTGCCCTCGTTTACATAGGGGCGTTTTTTGGCGACGACTTACTTATAGTGTGGGGCTGCTGGCAAAGATGCTAAAAGTTGATAAAAAATGGAAATTTGCTGCTGTTTGCCTTTGACAATTACTTTGTACAAGACGGATTGGATAGCGGGCTGTCACTCATCTGAGCTACCCCAGATAAGCGTCACTATAAAAAGCGACTGTTAAAGCACTTCCCCCCACAGCTACAACTGGGGAATAGCAAGTTCAAACGGCTTGCAAACCACTAATCCCCAATCAAACCATGCAAACCACAAATTCAATTTACGCTCAATTGCCTCTTTGCTCTTCACTGCCCACACTGAAACGAAATAATAGCACCACTGCCAATCAAAACGTGCGCTATCTCCAACAATCCTTAGTTAAAAACGGATATCCCGTCGCAACTGATGGATTCTTCGGCCCAAAAACTGAACAAGCAGTCATCAAATTTCAAAAGGAAAATAAGATTGGTGTTGATGGCATTGTCGGCCCTCAAACTTGGAGTCTATTAGGCGCTTGTTATACAGGTGAACCCGGATGTTAAATCCAAGTTAACTAATCCTAGGCGCACGGGTAGCAAGAAACTGGTTTTTTTCACAGCAATACTTCCTTTACGCCCCCAGAAACGCTAAAAAATCTGGTGGTTGAGCGAAGCCGCAACCTCGTTTATGCCCGTCAAAAGCGCATCCAGGACTATTAATTAACATCTTTTCCCGCTGTCCTGCTTTTAAACAACTTGCAAACAACTAATGGAGACTCAAACTATGCAAACCACAAATGCAATTCACATGGAATTACCTTCCTGCCGTTATTTTCCCATACTCAAACGCAACGATGGCGTCACGCAAAATGAGGACGTTCGCTACCTCCAGCGACTCTTGAACGCCAACGGATTTTCCGTAACTACTGATGGAGGATTCGGTGCGAAAACCGAACAAGCAGTCATCAATTTTCAAAAGCAACAAAAAATCGTTGCGGATGGCATTGTCGGCCCAAAAAGTTGGAATAAATTAGGAGTTTGTACAACTATATTTTAAAGTTGGTGCAAGCATCTTTTAAAGAGATTAGGGCGTGCAGTGCGCGCCCTATTTCTCCGTCGTAGTTTCCACCCCGCACCACCCCTCCGGGGCTCCGTACATTCGATACTTGCGAGCTCGTTTGAAATACAGCATTGCTACCCGATCGTCCGGATTGATTTGTAAAATATTCTGAAACACTTTTTGGGCGGCAACAAATTTTTGGTCGTAGTAAAAATTGAGAGCTTCTTGAAAAACCTCCGCCGTTTGCTGCTTAAGTAAAATGCTCTGCTCTGTTTCTGTCTCGTAAATTTCAAACACCGACACAGCATTTGTCTTTCCTTTCACCATTACTCGATCGACAAATCTGTACTTATATTTTTCTGGATCGTCTAGGCGATCGATAATTGCACCGCTAACTATAATGCCCGCGCCGTAAACCTTAGTCAATCCTTCCAAACGAGACGCGAGATTCACCGCATCAGCAATCACCGTACTTTCCATCCGTTCTCGCTCGCCAATATAGCAATCCTAAATCATTATCAATACTATGCTACAATTATATGCAATACTTGATTGTGACCATAAAAAAATGAATAACTTACAAGTGCAAGAAAAAGATATGGAAAAAGAAATAGCCCAATTAGAAGATTTCATTAAAAGCGATATCGATGCAAGAGAACTAAAACGAGCAATAGCTGTAAGGATGGCGCTTTCAGGTAATATTTACCATGAAATCAGCAAAATATTAGGTGTAAGTAAATTTTTTATTGGTTATTGGAAAAAACAATTTAAAACCGAAGGCATCGCTGGAATCAAACTAGGACATAAAGGGTCAAAAGGGTATTTAACAGCTCGACAAAATACTGAAGTAATCGAGTGGTTAAAGAATAAAGAATATTGGGATTTAGATGAGTTGGTTACTTATTTAGCTCAAGAGTTTGGTGTGATGTATAAATCAAAACAGAGTTACTATGAACTTTTCGACCGGGCGAAAATAAGTTGGAAAAAAACTCAAAAAGCTAATCCTAAATTTGATAAAAAACTGGTAAAAAAAAAGACGGAAGAGATTAACAATATTTTATTTAAAAACAAGGCTAGTATTGAGTCTGGGGAAATAATAGTATTGTTTTTAGATGAATGTCATCTACTTCATGGTGATCTAACTGGTAATGTTTGGGGTCAATCAAAAATCAGAATTGAAGTCCCAATTACCAATGAAAAAGATAGACAAACTTATTTTGGCGCCCTCAATTATCAAAGCAAAGAATTCCATATTCAGAGCCATCCATCTGGTGATGGAGAATCCACAGTTAAATTCATAAAATACTTACAAAATAAATATGAAAATCGCAAGATTATCTTGATTTGGGATGGAGCTAGTTATCATAAATATGGAGAATTTAGAGACTTTTTATTAGAAATAAATGGTGACAAAGAACCTGAGAATTGGTCAATTACTTGTATTTTATTCGCTCCCAATGCTCCCCAACAGAATCCCGTTGAAGATATTTGGCTACAAGCTAAAAACTTTTTAAGAAAGTATTGGTATTTATGTAGATCTTTTAAGATTGTCAAGTTTTTGTTTGAGTTTTTTACTAACGAACATAAATTTGATTTCCCCAAAATACGTCAATATACTTACACAGAGAAAATCATTTAGGATTGATCTAGATAGAGAAAATCATTTAGGATTGCTATAGTACCCAACATCAAATTGCCCGCGTGTAAACCGACGCCGATCGCGATCGGAAACAAGCCATTTTTTTCTCGCTGCTGGTTGTAGCTATTCACTTCTTTTTGCATATCAATTGCTGCTCGTACACCATCATCAGGAGATGTAGGAAAAAGTGCCATGACTGCATCCCCAATGTATTTGTCAATAAAACCATTATTTTTCCTGATAGCCGGGCTAACTCTGCCTAAGTAAGTATTAATAAATGCAAAATTTTCAGGCGGTGTCATCTGTTCTGAAAGCGCCGTAAACGAGCGAATATCAGCAAACAGCACTGTCATATCTCTTTCCTGATTTTCGCCTAGTTTCACTTCAATAATACTCGGCTTTTCCAGCAAGTTTAGAAAATCGTGCGGCACAAACCTGCCGTAGGCTGCATTCAGTTTTGCTAGGCAAATTTGCGTGTTAATTCTCGCCAACAATTCCTTTTTTATAAAAGGTTTCGTTACATAATCATTTGCTTCTAAGTTAAAAGCTTCTACCAAATCAGTAGTTTGATTTTTGGCGGTCAGCATCAGAATCGGCATTTCTAAAGGCGAGTATTTTCTGCGAACTTCTCGACAGACTTCATAACCAGTCATTTGCGGCATCATTACATCGAGTAAAATTAAGTCCGGCTTAAATCCTGATTCTATCAGATTTAAAGCTTCTAAGCCGTTGCTCGCTTGAGTAATCTCGTAGTTTTCTATAGAAAGACTGTTAATGATCACCTGAATATTAATTGGTTCATCATCGACTACTAAAACTTTTATTTTTTCACTTTCTAGGAAGCCGCTATTCTCTGATACAGGAGAACTTATTAGAGAGGATTGGCGGGCTAATTCAGGAGTGATAAAAATGGGAGATGCCTCGCTTAAAGACGACTGCCTGCTGCTAAAATCCGGCTGACTCTCAGATACGGGCAAAGTAAAGATGAATTGGGAACCGACGCCTACAGTTGAAGATACCCAAATTTTACCTCCGTGTAATTCCACTAATTGCTGGGCAACCGTTAACCCTAAACCAGTGCCACCATATTCTCTAGCCGTGGAACCGTCAGCTTGTTCAAAGGATTCAAAAATTCGCTCTAATTTATCTTCGGGGATGCCAATACCCGTGTCGGATACAGTAATGGCTAATTGGGAATTAGGCGATGATTGTGCGTTGCCCGTTACCAATTCTGCTGAAATTTCAACTCGGCCGCTTTCGGTAAATTTAATCGCATTGCCGATTAAGTTGTAAAGTATTTGCTGCAACCTATTCTCGTCGGCTGCTATTGGCGGCAATTCAGGAGCAACTGAGTTAATCAATTGCAAGTTTTTTTTTCCTACTAATGGCTGAGACAAAGTGACAATTACAGAGACTATTTCTCGAAGACCGACGGACTTAATTTGCAGTTCTATAGTTTTGTGTTTGAGCTGAGAAAAATCTAAAATATCGTTAATTAAAGAAGATAACCTTTTTCCCGATGATGTAATCAAAGCTAAGTTAAAATTTGTGGATTCTGGCAGTTGTCCGGTAGCACCGTCTATTAAAGATTCTGCAATCCCAATAATGCCGTTGAGGGGAGTGCGGAGTTCGTGGGAAGTATTGGCTAAGAATTCATCTTTCAGTTTGTCGAGTCGCTGCAATTCGGTATTTTTAGTTTCTAAGGCAGTAAAAGATGCTTGGAGTTGTGCTGCCATGCTGTTAAAAGCCGCGGCAAGTACGCCCAACTCATCGGAGCGATCGAGCTTTACAGTTTGGTCAAATTGTCCTTCAGACAAAGCTATGGCTGCATTTTTTAATTTTATAAGAGGTTGGATAATCCAGCGAGAAGTGAGAATTCCTAACACAGTTGCCATGCCCAACGCTGCCAGACATAGCAAAACTGTAGTTCGGTTGCCGGTATGAATTTGTTCCATAAAGTCGGCTTCCGGAACAACGACAACAATCAGCAAATCTAAACCTTTGCCGTCTTGGAAGGGCAGGACTTTTAAAAATTGCTGCTTCCCGTTTATCTCAAAATTGATTTGCTGGGATTTGGTAATTTGGTGCAAGTTTTGAAAGTGACTTGCTAAATATTTAGCTGTTGTTTGCGTTACGGTATCGCTGCTTTCTGTCACTTTAAACAGTTCTTTTTTACCGTTTTGCGTGCGGAAAGGTTTTTCGGGTGTGGAAGTTGCCAGCAGCGTGCCGTTTCTTTCGATAATAAAAGTTTGACCGGATTTACCTATTTTGAGGCTGGTTAAAAATTGACCGATACTGTCGAGACGCAAAGCAGCAATTAATACTCCTTCTAGCTGTTTCTGGCTGTTGTAAACTGGTTGCAGCGCGCTGAGAATCAATGTGGGTTCTAGCAAGGATACATACACTGAACTCCAAGTTGGTTTGGCTTCTAGAGCCGCATAGCTGTAGGAAGGGTGCTGTCGGATGTCGAAGTTTTTGACGTAGGCTGCTACTGTCGTGCGATCGCCCCTATCATTAGTATTGTAAGAATAAAAATCAAAACCTCTAGATTGACCTGATGCGTTAATCAATAAAGTGCCGTTAGACATCTTTTCGCCTGTGCGATATTCTCCATCTTGATTAGCGATCGACGTAAAATTGATATAAGGATATAATTGCACTTGTCGCCACAGATACTTTTCCCAAGCTGACAAGTCTTTCATGTTCACAAAACCCAGTTTCACTGCATCCAGCTTGCTTTGATTGATTTGGTGCGGAGTTTGCAAATAAGTTCTCAAATTTTGCTCAATGCGATTGCTCACCTCGCCCATCAACTGATCCGCAAGGTCATTCACTGCTCTTTGAGAGTTCCTAAATGATAAGTATCCTACAATACCGACCGCTGCAAATACTTGCAAGACAAACGGAACTATGAGTACGGTTTGCAGCGTTGCTTTTCTTGAAAGTTTTGCCACTAAGTGCTTGAGAGAAAGAGTGGACATAACATTAGTCTAGGTTGAACAACCCAGGGAATACTTGGAGCGAAGACTTACCGCAGGTAAGTATTATAAACCATTTTGTACTTAAACACAACTTACGCAAGGAAGACGTGATATCGTTTCTACAATCCTCAATCTTATACCAAATTATTAAACGTCAAAGCGAACTGTAGGGACACGGCATTCCCGTGTCCTATTCCCCGCGCCGGACAAGACATTAACCTGCCCCTACCGATGCTCACATACAATATATCTGTATCACTACTTTTCATAATAAAGGTTATTTGTACTAATTTTCATCCAAAGCTTCTATCCCCGAACATCCTTCAGGCACTCCATACATTCCATTCTTTAGAGAGCGCTGATAGTAAATTGCTGCTAACTTATCTTGAGGATTTCTTTCGCAAATCTTACTGAATAATTTTTGCAATCCAATAAAATTTTGCTCGAGATAAAGCTCCCGACCTTTTTGAAACTCAGCAGCAGTTTCCTGTTTTAATTCAATGCTTTGTTCTGTTTCTGCATCATAAATTTCAAACACCGACGCGGCAGATTTTTTCCCTTTTACTGTGGCTCGATCGACAAATCGGCACATATATTTTTCTGGCTCGCCCAAAGGCTCTAAAATAGAGTCAATAACTATAATTACCGCCCCGTAAACAGTAGTTATTTATTAGCTTTGAATTGCCACTTACCAGAGCTAATCTCAAGCAAAAAACTAGCATAAATAGCAGCGTACATCCCCAAAAAAAACGCCATTTAATAATATTTTTACTGACAAGGATAATTGAAACGTAGTGTTTCTGTGCCTCATAAAATCTCGGACAAGTACGTTTGGGCGGATGAAAATATTGCGGATGTTTTTTACAGGATTTATATTCTGTCCGCTTACTTCCTGCTGTTAAAAAAGGTAGAATTAAAAATAAGATTTTAGCGGGCTGTCCCTGAAATTAGCCGCAAAATTAAGCTATATTATAGCAGATTTCAGGAAAGAGAGATTTGCTATGGCTGACTCTATTGCTCGTCGCTTGGAACAATACACGGTAAAACGATCGCACGAAGTTTTGATCGTCAAAGCCCAAATTGACGGCGAATTCGATGAAATTGCTATTTTTAAAGGCTTTTCTAGTTCCCTGACGCGATCGACCGCTTTCGATCCAGAAGTTCCTGTTTTGCCGGAGGAAGCAAAAATTGTCAGTGTCGATCGCCTGGAGAGCCCCTACAATCCAAATAACCCCCGCTATCTTCAGCAGGGGTTATCTTGGCAAACAATGCAATCTCTATTGTCCGAGGCGGGAGTTTAGCGAAACATTAGGGACACAACGCGAGAAAAACAGTAGGGACACAACATTGTTGTGTCCCTACTACAAAAGCACTATGTCGTTACCCTTAGCGCTAGAGCGTGCCGCCGGCAGCTTGGAAACGAGCTCTCGCGCGTTTGATTGCTTGCTTAGCTTGAATTTGCTCTTGCAAAGTGCCGCTAGTAGCCTTGTCCAAACGAGCTTCTGCTTCGGTGTAAGCAGTACGAGCAGCTTCTTTATCAATGGTTTCGCCTTTTTCAGCGCCGTTGACAAGAATAGTAACTTTGTTTTCTTGGATTTCTGCAAAGCCGCCCATCAGAGCAATAGACACCCATTCCTTGCCAGGACGGACGCGCATCACTCCGGTATCCAAAGCTGTCAACATCGGAGCGTGACCGCTCAAGATACCCAATTGGCCTGTGGTGCTCGGCAGAATTACTTCTTCAGCATTAGAATCCCAAACAGTTTTGTCTGGGGCCACTACGCGCACAGTTAATGTCATAAATTGTTAGTTGTCGGTTGTCAGTTGTCAGTTGTCAGTTGTCAGTTGTCGGTTGTCAGTTGTCAGTTGTCAGTTGTCAGTTGTCAGTTGTCAGTTGTTACCAATAACCAATAACTAATAACAAATAACTAATAACTACTGACTCATGACTCATGACTACTGACTACTGACTCATGACTAAAATTACTTGGCGTCAGCTTTCATTTTTTCAGCTTTGGCGATCGCCTCGTTGATATCGCCCACCAAATAGAAAGCTTGTTCCGGTAATTCGTCAAGTTCGCCAGCCAAAATCATCTGGAAGCCCTTAATGGTGTCTGCCAGCTTGACGTACTTGCCAGGGGAACCGGTGAACACTTCTGCTACAAAGAACGGTTGAGACAAGAACCGTTCAATTTTGCGAGCGCGAGAAACTGTCAAGCGGTCATCTTCCGACAGCTCGTCCAAACCCAAAATTGCAATAATGTCTTGCAATTCTTTGTAGCGTTGCAGAGTTGACTGCACCTGACGAGCAACACCATAGTGCTCTTCGCCGACAACGCTAACTTGCAACATCGTAGACGTAGAATCCAGCGGGTCAACAGCCGGATAAATCCCCTTCGCAGCCAAGCCGCGAGACAACACAGTTGTAGCGTCCAAGTGAGCAAAAGTCGTAGCCGGTGCGGGGTCAGTCAAGTCATCCGCAGGTACATACACAGCTTGAACTGAAGTAATCGAACCTTCGGTAGTCGAAGTAATCCGTTCTTGCAAGTCGCCCATATCTGTACCGAGAGTCGGCTGATATCCCACAGCCGAAGGCATCCGACCCAACAGAGCCGATACCTCAGAACCCGCTTGCACAAACCGGAAGATATTGTCAATGAACAGCAGCACGTCTTGCTTGCTGACATCACGGAAGTATTCGGCCATCGCCAGAGCCGACAGGCCCACGCGCATCCGAGCACCAGGCGGCTCGTTCATTTGACCGTAAACCAGAGCAATTTTTGACTTGCTGCGGTCTTCTTCGTTAATAACCCCAGACTCGATCATTTCTTTGTAGAGGTCATTACCTTCGCGGGTGCGCTCGCCCACACCACCGAACACGGACACGCCGCCGTGAGCCTTGGCGATGTTGTTCACGAGTTCCATCATAATCACGGTTTTGCCGACGCCTGCGCCGCCGAACAAACCGATTTTGCCACCGCGACGGTAGGGGGCCAGCAGGTCAATCACCTTGATCCCAGTTTCAAACACCGAAGGCTTGGTTTCAAGTTCGGTGAAAGCCGGCGGGTTGCGGTGGATGGGCATACTTTCGGAAGTATTGACCGGGCCGAGGTTGTCTACGGGTTGGCCGATGACATTAAAAATCCGGCCGAGAGTTGGGATTCCGACGGGAACTTGGATCGATTCCCCGGTATCTACTACTTCCATGCCGCGCACCAAGCCGTCGGTGGTACTCATGGAAACTGCACGCACTTGGCTGTCTCCGAGCAGTTGTTGAACTTCGCAGGTAACGGCAATGTCTTGACCTGCTTCGTTTTTGCCGGAAATCGTGAGAGCGTTATAGATTTGGGGCAGTTTGCCGCCTGGGAATTTTACGTCTACAACCGGCCCAATGATTTGGGTGATGTAGCCTACGTTCGTTTTTGTTGCGGTGGATACCATGAATAGTGCCTTTGTTAGGATGCTATTTTTCCCGTTATGGAAAAAGTCTTAACATTTAGAAATGCTATTTCTCAGAGTACCACTGAACAGACGCACTATTTAGATTTGTATGGGGCTGGTTAATAGTCATTTTTATGGTTACTGCCCTCGCTTTTTTTTCCTGCGAGCTGCAGCCAAAGCTCCGATCCCCAGTATAGTCCCGAACACTGTGAGAGGTTCGGGGACAGATTCCGGGACTAACTCAGCCGACACGGTGAAGTCTTTGAAGTCAAGCTCGGTTCCTGGTTGGGCATCGTCGAAGGAGATTTTTGTGCCATTAGCCAGTTCGGCCATTATGAGCGATGAAAATTGCTCTGGGCCTTTACCGCCGTTGACGTTGGCAAATGAGTCGCTGGAGTTGTAGTCGAGCATAAAGTCACCAAACACAGCAAGCTGACATCCCGCTACCAGACATTCCTCTCTGCGGAACTGGGTGCCGGCGGCCCACCATTGGGGGCTGTTCATGAAGGTACTCGAGGAGACGTATTGCTCGAAAGGCTTGCCAGTACCTGTGTCGCTCCACAGTAGCAGGGCATAAATTTGATCCTGCAAAAATGTGAAGCTTTGGGTGATGGAGCCGTTGTCCGAGGTGACTGCGTTGCCGAAGGTTGCTTCCCAGTTGTTGGCAGAGCCGTTATCTGAGGGTTGAGTCTCGTAAAACAGTCGGGCGATGTTGGTGTAGCCATTGTTTCCTGACTCAGCTTGGGCCACCCACAAGCTTGACTGGTAAGGGCTGCGAGAGTTGTTAAATCTAAAGTTGATCTTTGTATCTTGATCGAACTGGATGCCGCCAGTGCCAAACATGAAAGCTCGGACGGGCGTGCAGATGCTGAGCAACATTGTGGTTGCCAAGCTGACGACTGTAAAAGATGTTTTTTTGACTAGCGTTAAGGTAGTCATAACCCTGATTCCTCCAGTATTGTTAGGTAGTAAGGCACAAAATGCACAAAATGCCATGTTCCCGTGACGCGAATCGACGATCGCGACCCTGCTATATTTAGGACGATCGTCAAACCTAAAGAAGACGCTCCACACCAGTGAGTCTACATACATATCTCACTTAAGGGTGTTTTGGAGTAAATGAGTGCTTCTTCTAAGAGTTTTCACTGACACCAGATTGGCACAGTTTAATCTGTCAGAGCAAGATTTTCATCCTGCCTAGACTTCCAACCTACTACATTTACTTCGTTTCGGTAACGGTCTAAAGTTGAGTGCAAGACTTACAATTATTGGCTTTCATCAAAAATACATAAAAATTTTACTCAACCTTTATAAAGTTTTGGTAAAGTTCATCCATAAAATATAAAGTTTTTGAGAGAAAGTGTGCGGTTCGGTTCGTTGTTCCTGAAAGCGGGCTGCAAGCTGCTCGGCCTATGCAGAAAGAAGCGGCGGCGACCGCGATTAGGGATTTGATCGAGTTTTTTGCGACTCTAAGCAAGCTGTATAACCGGCGATCGGTACTTACGTAGTATTGACTAAAATTCCAATTTTTTTTAAACCCCTAACCCTCGCATTCCGCGCCATATTTTCCCCCACAGTCCCGGACGCATAAACCATGTTTTTTAATATAATTGCGTGAGGGAAGCAGTGAAAGTCGAAACAATAAACCAAGTTTCATTGGCCGAGCCTGACTTGTAGAAAAAAAATGTTTCTACGTAAATCCTAGTAATTAAACACATACATTTCCTTGTCCATCCTAATTATTCGGCAACCCAAAATAGGTGGCTCCTATTGACATGAGTAATTTTTATGAGTAAAAATAGGATAAATAAATAAATACAATCGCACTTTAAGCAGAATCTTTAAACACAATGACAGCCAACAGACTACATTTGCTCGGATGGTTATTCATTGTTAGCTGGCTGAGTGCAGCGACGGGATCTGCCAACGCGCAACCCATCGCCCCGGCACCAGATGGCACTAACACAGTTGTTACTCCCAACGGCAACCGCTACGACATTTCCGGGGGGGCTTTCAGCGGAGATGGGGCTAATCTTTTTCACAGTTTTACTCAGTTTGGCCTTAGCGAGGCTCAAACGGCTAACTTTCTGACAAATCCCAATATTCAAAATATTTTGGGAAGGATTACTGGAGGTAATCCTTCTTTAATAAATGGCTTAATTCAAGTTACGGGTGGCAATTCTAATTTATTTTTGATGAATCCGGCCGGCATGATTTTCGGACCGAATGCGAATCTGAACGTGCCGGGATCTTTTAATGCTACTACAGCGACAGGGATTGGTTTTGGGAACAATCAGTGGTTTAGTGCGATCGGCAATAACAATTGGGCAACTTTAATCGGGACACCGAATAGTTTTGCGTTTACAAATTTTCCAGGGGGAAGCATTGTTAATGCAGGCAATCTGACGGTGACACCCGGTCAAAGTTTAAGTTTGATCGGCGGTACGGTTGTCAATACGGGTCAGCTAACTGCGCCTAACGGCAATGTTCTCATCAGCGCCGTACCTGGTAACAATTTGGTACGCATTAGTCAAGCTGGAAATTTATTGAGCTTGGATATTCAGCCGACAGCAAATCAAAGTTCGCTGCCGAATAATTGGACGCAGCTAGTGTTATCTTTGCCGGAGTTACTGACTGGAAAAGGTGTGGCACAGGCAACCGGTTTGACGGTAAATCCCAATGGTGAAGTTGTGTTAACGGGGAATGTTTCTGTGCCGGGAACTGCGGGAACTGCGATCGCATCTGGCAGTCTCAATGTCTCTGGCAACACTGGCGGTACTGTAAATATTTTAGGCGACAAAGTAGGAGTTATTGCGGGCAATATCGATGCTTCTGGGATTAACGGCGGCGGCAATGTACTGATTGGCGGAGATTATCAGGGTTTGGGGACAGTGCCCAATGCTTCGCGGACTTTTGTCAGCGGCGACTCGACGATTAATGCTGATGCTATTAGTAATGGGAATGGCGGGCGAGTTATAGTTTGGGCGGATGAAACTACTCGCTTTAATGGGAATATTACGGCCAGAGGTGGCTTATTTTCTGGGAATGGCGGCTTTGCGGAAGTGTCGGGAAAGCAATCGCTGGATTTTCAAGGATTAGTTGATTTGCGATCGCCGAGTGGCATTGCAGGGACGCTATTGCTAGATCCTACAGACATCACTATCAGTGCCGCCGCTGATGCCGGTGGCACTTTCACACTCGGAACATTTGCTCCGGCTGGCCCCACTTCTACGATTAATAACGGAACGCTGCAAACGCAACTGGGAGCAAGCAATGTTACGATTTCTACTGCATCGGGTTCTACCAGTGCAGGAGACATTACAGTTAATGCTCCCGTTTTCTGGAATAATAGCAACTCGCTGACACTGCAAGCGAATAACAATATTACTGTTAATCAGCAGATTAGTAATGGTGGAAATGGGGCGATCGCCCTGAATGCCAATAATCAAATATTTGTCAATCAATCCATTAACGTCCAAGGTGGAAATATTACTCTGACAGCCAATGGTGATATTAACCTCAGTATTGGTCTGAGCTCCTATTCCAGTTCAGGGAATAATGGGGGAGCGATCAGCGTCACCACTTTTGGCGGTAACATTAGCAGTCCTAATGTCTACACGAGTTCCTTTTCCACTGGTGTCGGTACAGGAGGAAACATCACCTTCACCACTTTTGGAGGTGACATTACTATTGGAAGTCTGGCTTCTGATTCCGTTTCAGGAAATGGAGGTGCGATCACCATTTCAACTGCTGGTGGTAACATTACTACTCAAAATTTGTTTGCCTATGCTCAGGGTACAGGTACCGCAGGCAACATCAACCTCAGTGTTAGCGGAGGAACAGGTTCTATTAGTACCTTGGCTGGCAATCTCAATTCCAGTTCCACTTTAGGAAATGGGGGACAGATCGTCCTCTCAACTGCTGGCGGTAACATTTTCACTAGAAATTTGTATTCCAATTCCAATGGTACAGGTATAGGAGGAAATATTACCCTTTCTGTTACTGGAGGAAATGGTTCTATTAACACGAGTTTTTTGGCTAGTTCTCTGGATGCCTCTTCCTTATCAGGAAATGGGGGAGCGATCGCACTCTCCACTGCTGGGGGTAACATTACTACTGCTAATCTAACTTCCTCTTCATCAGGTGTAGGTACGGGAGGTAACATCACCCTCACTGCCGGAGGAACAGGCGCGATCAACACTACTCCTGGAAATTTGAATGCCACTTCAGCTTCAGGAAATGGAGGAGCGATCGCCATTTCAACTGCCAATGGTAACATTACCACTGGCTCTATGGATTCCACTTCATCAAGTGCAGGGACTACGGGAGGAAACATTACCCTCACTGTTTCTGGAGGAAATGGTGCCATCGACACCTCTACAGGCATTCTCACCTCAAGTGGGGGAGCGATCGCCCTCTCCACTGCTGGTGGTAACATTACCACTAGCAATTTGGATTCTTCTTCCTCCAACTTAGGGATTGCGGGGGGAAATATCACCCTTAAAGTTACCGCAGGAAATGGTGTCATCAACACCTCTGCTGGCCCTCTCGATTCTTTTACCACTACAGCCGCTCCAGGAAAAGGGGGATCGATCGCCCTTTCAACGACTGGCGGTAACATTACCACTAGCAATTTGAATTCCTTTTCAGCAGGTATAAATACGGGAGGAAGCATTACCCTCACGGTTTCTGGAGGAAATGGTGACATCAACACCACTGCTGGCTCTCTAGGGGCTACTGGAAACAGTGGGGGAGCGATCACTCTCTCAACGACTGGCGGTAACATTACCACTGGCAAAGTGAATTCTTTAGCAACAGGTTTTGGTGCTGCAGGTACGGGAGGGAATATCAGCCTCACTACCGGAGGAACAGGCGCGATTGATACCACTGCTGGCTTTCTGGATTCCTTCTCCAACAATTCAGGAAATGGAGGAGTGATCGCCCTCTCAACTGCTGGTGGTAACATTACTACTGGTAATCTAGATTCCTCTTCATCAGGTGCAGGTACGGGAGGGAATATCAGCCTCACTGTTACCGGAGGAACAGGGGCGATTGACACCACTGGCAAATTTGTGAATTCCTATTCTCAGTCAGGAAATGGAGGAGCAATTTCCTTAACTGCTCCAAATGGGATTACTACAGGTGTGATCGATTCCCGTACAAGTTCAACTTCTAGCAGCAGTAATGCAGGAACAATTACTTTTAATCCGGGTACGAGCAATATTACCCTTAGTGGTGATATTTATGCCTCTGCTCAAACTGGAAGTGGTAGCAATATCAGTTTCCCAACAAACGTCATCCTCACTCAACCCAATACCACCATCAACACTTCAGGAACCGCGAGCGGTGGTAATATTACCTTTAATCAAAAGCTTGAGGCTACAACAGCAGGCGCTCAAAATCTCACTTTAAATGCGGGTGTAGGAAATCTCACCTTTACTGGTGCAATTGGTAATGCCACAGGGTTAGGAAATCTCACCGCCAATAGTACAGGTACAACTACCTTTAATACCGTTAATGCAGCCAGCGTCACCACCAATGCAGGTGGCACAACTCAACTCAATGGCAATGTCACTACAACCGGCAGTCAAACTTATGGAGATGCTGTCACAATTGCCACTAATCCGATTATTTCAGCCAGCGGCGTTACTTTCAATAATACTGTTGATGCCAATAACATTGGCAGCGACTTGACTGTAAATGCGGGTGCTGGTAATGTTACATTCAATAGTGCACTTGGCAATACCAAGGCATTAGGAAATATTACCGCTAACTCTACAGGAACAACCGCATTTAATCAAACAGTCAATGCCGCGAGTTTGACTACAGATGCTGGGGGCACAACTGAACTAAAAGGCAATGTCGCTACAACCGGCAGTCAAACTTATGGAGATGCTGTCACAATTGCCACTAATCCGATTATTTCAGGCAGCGGCGTTACTTTCAATAATACTGTTGATGCCAATAACATTGGCAGCGACTTGACTGTAAATGTGGGTGCTGGCAATGTTACATTCAATGGTACACTTGGCAATACCAAGGCATTAGGAAATATTACCGCTAATTCTACAGGAACAACCGCATTTAATCAAACAGTCAATGCCGCGAGTTTGACTACAGATGCTGGGGGTACAACTCAACTCAAGGGAAATGTCACTACAACTGGCGCTCAAACTTATGGAGATGCAGTTACAATTGCCAACAATCCCATTCTCTCCGGCAGCGACATTACTTTCAATAATACTGTAGACGGCACCAGCGATTTGACGGCGAAGGCGGTTAGCGGTAATCTTACATTTAATGGTGCAGTTGGTGCTGCAAGTGCGATCGGCAATTTAACAGCTAACTCTACAGGAACAACCGCATTTAATCAAACAGTTAATGCCACGAGTTTGACTACAGATTCTGGTGGCACAACTCAACTAAATGGCAATGTGACAACCACCGGCCCTCAAACCTACGGAGATGCAGTTACAATTGCCAATAATCCGATTATCGCAGGCAGCGACCTTACTTTTAATAATACTGTAGACGGCACCAGCGATTTGACGGCGAAGGCGGTTAGCGGTAATCTTACATTCAATGGTGCAGTTGGTGCTGCAAGTGCGATCGGCAATTTAACAGCTAATTCTACAGGAACAACCGCATTTAATCAAACAGTCAATGCCGCAAGTTTGACTACAGATGCTGGGGGCACAACTCAAGTGAATGGAACTGTCACTACCACCGGCATTCAAACTTATGGAGATGCTGTCACAATTGCCAACAATCCGATTCTTTCAGGTGACAGCATTACTTTCAATAATACTGTAGACGGCACCAGCGATTTGACGGCGAATGGGGTTAGCGGTAATGTTACCTTCAATGGTGAAGTTGGGAGTTTAAGTGCGATCGGCAATTTAACAGCTAACTCTACAGGAACAACCGCATTTAATCAAACAGTCAATGCCGCGAGTTTGACTACAGATGCTGGCGGCACAACTCAACTCAAGGGCAATGTCACTACAATCGGCAGTCAAAGCTACGGAGATGCAGTTACAATTGCTAACAATCCGATTATTTCAGGTGACAGCATTACTTTCAATAATACTGTAGACGGTACCAGCGATTTGACGGTGAAGACGGCTAGCGGTAATCTTACCTTCAAAAGTGCGATCGGCGAAACAACTCCTCTCACTAATTTAACTGCCAACAGCAAGATATCTTTAGGTGGCAATGTCACTACAACCGGCAGTCAAACTTATGCAGATGCTGTCACTGTTGCCAAAAACTCGATTCTTTCAGGCAGCGACATTACTTTCAACAATACAGTTAACGTAGCTGGTAATCTGGGTATTGCGGCTGATAATGTCAATCTAAAAGGAACTGTAACAACCACCAATGACGGCACGCTCACAATCACCAATAAGGTAAATCTCAATATTGAGAATAACCTGAATTTAGATGGTGCATTTATTCAAAGTGGCGGTGGAACTGTTGCGGTTAACGGAAATATTGCCACAACTAATGATAACATTAGTTTTAGCGATACGGTGACATTAAAAGCTCCTGTAAATTTTACACTCGGAGATGCAACTATTGCTTTCGGTTCGAGTTTATCGGCAGGTCCTAGCCCGCTGACTTTAACTGCAGGTGAAATTGATTTTTCTGGGAATGTTTCGGGTACTAGCGCGCTAACGCTGCAACCCGCAACAGCCGGACAAAATATTGTTGTTGGCGGAATTGATAACAATACTAGCGCTTTAGATTTGACTGCCTCAGAACTTAATTTGATTCAAAATGGATTTAGCTCGATCGCCATCGGGCGATCGGATAGCAGCGCCAATATTAGTATTCCCTATAATCTCACATTTTTAGACCCAGTAAATATTCAAACGGGAACTGGTTCGATCGCACTTGATGGAACTATCACCGCACTTGACAACAGCAGTGTTGCTCTCCAAGGTTCAAGCATTAATTTGAACTATGGCATCAATACAACTAACAATATAGATTTGACTGGCAACGTTCAACTAGGAAACCAGATCGATCTCAAAAGCAGCGTTGGTAGTATTAATATAAAAGGTGCGATCGACGGCAATCATCTGTTGGGCTTAGATGCCGCGAATGGTAATGTCCTGCTGCAAGGAAATATCGGCGAAACAACGCCATTGTCTGTTTTGAATGTTGCGGCAGCAAATGCGGAATTTATCGGAAATGTTAAAAGCAATTCTGGTTTTAACGTTACGGCTTTAAATACTAAATTAGGCGGAAATGTTACGACGAATAACGGCAACATTAATATTAGCAATACTTTGGTTTTGACAAAGGATGCGGTATTTAGTACCGCAGGGGGAAATATTGCTTTGGGGGCGATCGACAGTGACAGCATTAATGCCCGCAACTTAACTCTAGCCTCCGGTAGTGGCAGCATCACTTTCAACGGTTCGGTGGGCGCCACCAGCAAGTTAGGAAATGTTGCGATCGACAATGCTGGCAATGTGACAGGAAACTCGACAATTAACGCGCAACAATTGACAGCACCAAACACGGAAAAAGTTAACTTATCGGGAGATGTCACCGCAGGCAAAGTCGATATTACTGCCAAGGGCGATATAAGTGTTAAAAATATTACTACTAATGGCGGCGAAATTCTCTTTACAAGCGGTAACAATTTCACCGCAGGCAATTTGAATACATCGGGCAACAGTGGCGGAAACATAGCGGTTAAGGCGATAACTTCAATTACGGCCGCACAAATTAACTCTAGCGCTATAGTCGGAAATGCCGGCAATGTATTCTTAGATCCGATCGGCGATATTCAAGTAGAGTTTATCAATGCCCAAGGCGGCACTGGTGGCACCGGTGGCGATGTCACAGCAATAACAGGCAATTTTTTCCGCGCTACGGGTGCTTTTTCCACACCACTTTCGCCGACGGGATTTGCTAGCATTTCTACTGCAGGCGGCACAGGTGACGGAAATATCGCAATTACACACGCTGGGGGAGATGGAGGGACGCCGATTCAACCGTTTGTGGTGGGGGATGCTGCTAGCAACGGTACGGCGGGTGCAATTACAACGGGACAATCTAGCATTACATCGCAGTCGTTTCCGCGTTCTAGTAGTGTTGGTAATATTGCATTTTCGACTGATGACGCGATCGACCCGATGCCAATAATTCCGCCAACAATTCCGCCAACAATTCCGCCAACAATTCCGCCAACAATTCCGCCAACAACGGAAACTGTTCCGCCCACCGTTCCGCCAACTGTTCTGCCAACCGTTCCACAAACAATTCCGCCGACAATTCCCCTGACAATTCCGCCAACAATTCCGCAAACCGTTCCGCAAACCGTTCCGCAAACAATTCCGCAAACCGTTCCGCAAACAATTCCGCAAACCGTTCCACAAACAATTCCGCCAACAATTCCCCTGACAACGGAAACCCTTCCGCCAACAATTCCCCTGACAACGGAAACCGTTCCACAAACAATTCCGCCAACAATTCCCCTGACAACGGAAACCGTTCCACAAACAATTCCCCCGACAATTCCCCGGACAACCGGAACAAACCAGCAGGTAACGGAAGCAATTCAGCAGGAAAATCAGCAAGTAACGGTCATCAATCAGCCGAGAATTCAGCAGGAAAATCAGCAAACGGTCATCAATCAGCCGAGGATTCAGCAGGAAAATCAGCAAACGGTCATCAATCAGCCGAGGATTCAGCAGGAAAATCAGCAGGTAACGTCAGCCCTAGAATCTGTACAAGAGTCCTTAAACCCGATCGCACCCGTCCCCACACCAGCAACACCAGCATCGCCCGCAGCCACAGCAAAACCGGCACGGCAACCATCAACCCTAGATGCAGGAGACTTGCAACGCCGTGGCAAAAATTCATCGCTAGACAAGCCCGGTAGTGTAGCCGATCGAATTTTAACCATTGATCGCACTATCACCAGTAAATTACCCAGCGATTTAGTACCACCCTCACCAGCATCCAAACAAGGATCAATAGTCAACCCTACTGCTAATTTAGTTCTGGGATATCTTCCGTCTCCCGATCGACTTTTTGAAGTCAACGACATACAGAATATAGTCTGGGGAATTGAAGAAATGAGGAATCAAGAATTTGGAGAATACTTGGGGGTAAAACCCAACCTGCCAGAGGAAAATGTCTTGATTTCGACCTTCCAACAAACTTTAAAAAATATTGAACAGCAAATCGGCAAGCGGTCTGGTATTATCTACATAGTCTCGCGAGAAGATCGACTGGAACTAATTTTAGTTCCTCCCGTCGGGCGACCGATTCACTACAGCGTTACAGAAGCCAATAGAGCAGCTTTATTCCCCACAGTCCAGGAGTTTCGCAATGAAATCACGAATCCCGCAAAACGCACTACTACCACTTATCTAGCCACCGCCCAGCAATTATATAAATGGGCGATCGCACCCCTAGAAACAGACTTACAAAACTTAGGAATTCAGACTTTGTTACTATCAGTCGATCCGGGGTTGCGGAGCCTGCCCTTTGCCGCTTTGCACGACGGTAAAGGCTTCTTGATTGAAAAATACAATTTTAGCCTAATTCCGAGTTTTAGTTCGACTAATACCGATTATAGAGCAATTAGAGACGCCACAGTGCTACCAATGGGACGGTCTGAATTTGTCGATCAGAACCCCTTGCCCAGTGTGCCGATCGAATTGCAGGCGATTTCGGCTCAGTGGCAGAGCCCATCTTTCCTCAATTCCACATTCACTTTAGATAATCTCAACTCAGCACACGCCAAGGGAGGATTTCGGATCGTTCACCTAGCAACTCACGCTGAATTCCAGCCGGGAAAACCAAGCAATTCCTACATTCAACTATGGAATTCCAAATTGCCGATTGATCGTATGGAGAGTTTAAATTGGCGCAATCCGCAGGTAGACTTATTAGTATTAAGTGCTTGTAGAACTGCTTTGGGCGATCGGGAAGCCGAGTTAGGTTTTGGAGGTTTAGCAGTCAAATCCGGCGCAAAATCTGCTTTAGGGAGTTTGTGGTATGTTGACGATGGAGGCACTTTGGGGTTGATGAGCGAATTTTACCACCAGTTGCGAGGAGCCACAACTAAGGCAGAAACTCTGCAACTTGCTCAACAGGCGATGATTGCTCGTAAAGTTCGGCTCGCAAACGGGCAGTTAGTTACAACAGCGGGCAACTTGAATTTACCGACTAACCTACAACAAGAAAACCAAGATTTTTCTCATCCTTACTACTGGAGCAGTTTCACTCTAATTGGAAGTCCTTGGTAAGCTGCCATACTTTAGTTCGTGTTGGGTAAAATTAATCATTCTAGGTTGAAATGAGGACTAAAGTCCTAGCGAGTTTTATGAGGACTAAAGTCCTCAATACGAAGAGGTTTTATGATGGGTTATTACGGGCAATTAATTAAATTTTAGATTTTAAATACAACCCCACAGATGAATCTGGGGGCTTGAACTAACGTCCAAACTTTTTTTCTCACCGCGACTCCTGTGGGGATTGTATCCGTATTTCAGTCAGAGCAAGTCAAAAATTCTCAGAAACCCGGAGATGCTCTATCTAGGGTTGGTCTGTCTCGGATTTGGAGCCGCAGTTCCGTAATTGACTCGACAGCCTATATTGAACAAACTCGAACTGCACTCAAGAGGGACAATCTGCTGGTCGAGGAGGGCGCTGCAACTGACATACTCGTCGTTATTAGTATCTCTTACCATACATTCGATCGGGTTAGCTCCCGATCGCGCCGACCAACTCTTCATGCCTACGACTGCAATCATATGCTGCCAGTAGAATGCAAATAGCGACACTGCAAACAGTACAGCAACTCCTAATCCTACTTTCAATTTCCAACTATTTAGGACATTTCCCAAACTGTTTTTCACGTTTTCCACCCCAGAAATTGAGCTTTCGGTAGTTATTTCTGGAGTTGTCAAGTTTGTTTGTGTTTGTTCTGCTGGAATTTCAGACATAATGTATCTCCTATGATTGCTGGGATTTGGCTAACCTGGCAATTGCCATCGCTATTGCAAACTTTATCAAATTTTAGCAAAACTAGCCTGTACCGACAACCGATTTGGGCAGCACCGTCCGGGAAGTATGTATATTCAGCAAGTGCGATCCTCTTCGTTGGCGTAGCCCCCGTAGGGGCGGGCTTCGCTAACGCGATTTCTATTCCTTTTGACGTATTGCCCAATTCGCGATCGGCTATTTTGCATCGACGGTAATAGAATTGTTGGGGATTTTATTTGAAAACGGCTGAAGTTAATCACCGCTTTTTTTGCGAACAGCAGAGAGCGCAGAGGGCGCACAGAAAGAGAAAAGAGAGATATCTTGACTTTTGCCAATCCTTTATGGTGTCGATAGCAGTTCTAATAACTCAGCTTCAGAAAGGAGTTCTATCCCCAAAGATTGAGCCTTTTCCAACTTAGAACCCGCATCTTCTCCCACAACCACATAATCTGTTTTAGCACTCACAGAACTTGTGACTTTACCTCCTGCTTTTTGAATCAAATCTTTAGCTTCATCTCGTTTCAAGGTGGGTAAAGTTCCAGTCAGCACAAAACTTTTGCCTGCCAGTTGTAAATTTGTGCTGGCTAAATTTTGATTTTTTACCTCTGACTGCAATTGCAAGCCTGCAGTTTTCAACCGTGCAATTAAACTTTGATTTGCCGGAACTCGAAACCACTGATAAACAGCTTGAGCAATTTCCGGGCCGATGCCGTAAACCCCCTCAATCGAGGCCGCCGATAACGCTGCTAACTCTTCGACATTTGCAAACCTTTCTGTCAGCAATTGAGCGTTGACGCTACCGACGTGGCGGATGCCCAAGCCGTAAAGTACCCGCGAATAAGGTTGATTTTTCGATTGGGCGATCGCACTTACCAACTTTTCTGCTAACTTCTTACCCATGCGTTCCAAACTCATCAATCTTTCCGCAGTCAAATCGTACAAATCCGCCGCCGAATGCACCAGATTACTATCAACTATCTGCTGCACCAACTTTTCCCCAACACCGTTAATATCCAGAGCATCCCGGCTGCAAAAATGAATCAGCGAACCCCTCAAAATCGCCGGACAAGATGTATTGATGCAACGAGTAACTGCCTCCCCCTTTTCCCGAACCACAGGCTGTTCGCATTCAGGACAGCAACTAGGCATTTGGAAAAGTTGAGCATTTTGGGGGCGCAGTTCCGGCAAAACCCGCACAACTTCAGGTATAATTTCCCCAGCTTTTCTCACAATTACAGTATCGCCAATGTGCAGGTTCAGATCGGAAAGTCGATCGCTGTTGTGGAGAGAAGCCCGCGAAACCGTCGTCCCCGCCAACTGCACCGGTTTGAGTTCCGCTACAGGAGTCAGAGCCCCGGTTCTCCCTACTTGCACGGTGACAGCTTCTACTATTGTAGGCACTTCGGCTGCGGGATACTTCAGTGCGATCGCCCAGCGCGGAAACCTCTGAGTAAAACCCAATTGTTTTTGCAGCAAAACCGAATTAATCTTAACAACAACCCCATCCGTCATGTAAGGCAAATTCCGCCGCTCAGTATCCCAATATTCGTAATACTCCCGAACCTCATCTAAAGAATAGCAAATTTTGCGATAGGGATTCACCTTAAACCCCATTCTTCGCAACAATTCCAACGAATCCCACTGCGTTTTCTCCTCGTTACCCTCATCTAAATGCAGAGTATAAGCAAAGAAATCCAACCGTCGCTTATCCACAATTTTAGAATCCAACTGTCGCAGCGTACCCGCCGCAGCATTGCGAGGATTAGCAAACAATTGTTCCCCAGCTTTTTCCCGTTCCCGATTAATTTCCTCAAACACAGCTAAAGACAAAAAAGCCTCTCCCCGCACTTCCACAACAGGTGGCGGATTATCTAAATTCAGCTTTAAAGGAATCGAGCGAATAGTCTTAACATTTTGAGTAATTTCCTCTCCCGCAAGGCCGTCTCCGCGCGTCGCACCGCGAACTAAAACCCCATTTTCATAGGTTAATGCTAAAGCAGAACCATCAATTTTTAACTCGCAAACATAGGAAACCCCCCCCAGCCCCGCCTTACTAAGGGGGGGAGTAATTTCCCTGTTTTCCTGATTGCTAATCGAAGATGTCCTTCCCTCTTGACCGGGGTTTAGGGAGGGTGCATTTCCCTCTTGTTCTACCCCTTGATAAGTAAGGGTTAGGGGGGGGGCGACCTTTTGCCAGCGTTCCTGCCATTTAGCAAATTCCTCAAAATTAAAAGCATTTTCCAAACTGTAGAGAGGAATATTATGTTTGACGCTAAAAAATTGAGTAGCAGGCTGTTCTCCCACCCGCTGAGTCGGACTTTCCGCAGTAATTAATTCTGGGTATTCTGATTCTAATTCTTGTAACTGTCGATAAAGTCGATCGTACACTTCATCTGGGATGATCGGCGCATCGAGAACATAATAAGCATAGCTAGCTTCCTGTAGCTGCTGCCTCAATTTTTGAATTTGCTGCTGTATTTCGGGTTGCATATTAATTTGAAAGTGTATATTTAACCGCAGACCATAACACAAACTCAGATAATAGAGATTTTAACCTTATCTACATCGATCTGCGGTTGTTGTTTGGACATTTAAGATCGATTAACGATCCCAATCTTCAACTTCATAAAGGAAACCAGTTCCCCCCATCAGCTTGCGATTGGCAGAGGTACTTTGCACAAAAACCGCATACTTTTCTAGATTGCTAGGTTTGATGCGAACTGTTTCGCCCATTGGCAAACCCAACATTTCTCGCGCCGCTTCTCCTTCAAACAAATCCCCTGTGGAACGATCCATCAGCACAATTTCTTTCTTGCCTTGGATAGTTTCTGTTTTAGTAAATTCATAAAACCCGCGCCCGGTTTTAAAAGCCAAACCATTCTCTAGAACAAAAGCTTTAATTGAAATTTCGCTGTCTACTTCTAGAATCTGAAATCTCCCCGGTTTTACGGCTCGCAATTCTGCAGATTCGTAAACAGTGGCGTCTTCCCGCTTCAGCATGGTATCAAACATCTTGTTTAATCCGCGACTCATGCGACCTTGACTGACAACTTCTTGTTCGTAAGCTTGTAGTTGTTCGTTAGATGACTGTTGGTAACAAACTGCTAAAAATAAATCTGTGATGTAGGAAAATTGGTCAAGATTGAGGTGAAAACCCCCGGATTTTTCGGCTAGTTCTTTATAGAATAAAGTGGCGTGGTGACGGTTGAGAGCTTGGATGCCGTAAACGGCAATTCCCATCTGTGTTAACTTATCTACTTCCTGACGCCAGTTAAGTTTTTGAGGAGTTTGAGCGGGTGCGTGCGGGATGTCGTCGCCAATTAGTACCAATGTTTTGGAATTAGTTGGAGTCCAAGAAAGTGACTGAGCTTCGTGCAAGACTAATTCATAACATTCTGGAGCATCGCCACCGCCAGTTGGCTCTACATTTTGAACAAAATTGCAAATTGTGCCGACATCGCCTGACAAATCGAGGTGTTTAGTTACGTAAGTGCTGCCAGCATCGCAATAGTCCCCGTGAGCTATAATGCCAATGCGAATGCCAGGAATTTCATCTAGCAGTCTCGTTACCGTTTCTTTAATTTTCCGACGAACTTGCGTCAAACAAGGGTACATACTGCCAGTAGTATCAAAGCTAAAAACGACTTCAATGTTGTTGTTTGCCATGACATAACTCTCCTTAACACACATCGATTTATTAGCTCTATTATAGCTAATAAAAAGACGAGTCAGCAACTCGATTAAAAAAATCTCCTAATCCTGGCTCGCTTGATTTGCTTCAGCATAAGGCTGGTTAATTCATCACAAATTCAAATCAAAAAACTCGCTAAATTTCTTGTTTTCTCCGGGCATGGGAGCTTGAAGATTATCACTATCTTTTTCGCCGTTCAAGTTGCCAGTGGCGCGGGATTTGATTAATTCTTGAGCGTTTGTCTTGTTGAAAGCGATCGGTTCAGCGTGTTCAACCTGAAATACGTTGGCATAGAGATTGGCAATAATCTGTTTGCCTCCCTGGGTCAATTCCAAGTAGTTCAAAGCTGCTGGAATGTAAGGAAAAACTCCATTCCAATAAAACTTGGCGTAATTTTGTCGCAAATCTCCCGGAGACTTGTATCCCAAGATTTTATTAGTGCCGACTTCCTCAAATTCGTAGAACAGGGCACTTATTTTTCGCAGGTAATTGGGGTCGCTCAACTGACCGATCAAATCGGCGGCTCTAGCGAGTCCAGAATAATTGTTTCTGTCTTGATGAGTTTCGCTAGCAGGAACTGGAAAGCGCGTCAATTCAATATTGCGCTTGATTTGTTCGGCATCAATTAATGTGTGACCGCCGAAGCGTTCGTCAATTACGAGTTTTCCTCGATCGACATGATAAGGAGTTAAACTGGCAGAAGTTGCGCCGATCGGCACAGAAACCATACCCCCGTCAATACCCGTAGCGTAGAGTCCCACAGCTTCTTGGTCTTGGCGACAAACACCTTTGACGTAGCCAATATCGTGGCACAGGAGCGAGATCAGGTAGTGCAGCCAATCTTCCGGCGACACTCCCCCTTCGCGAATATGCTTGCCACGGAGAATCTCTTGTCCCACCAAAGCCACGAGCATTGTGTGTTCCACATTGTGGTAGAGAGCATCGCAGTTAGCGATATTTTCCAGAGCCATAGTCCCTGCCCAGGCGATAATTTCAGGGTAGTCAGGCTTGTACTTGCCGTAGGTGCGACGGTAGCCGGCCTGCAGCTCTTGCACAAAAGCGTCAATCAGGATAGCAGTTGCATTGAACATCATAAATTCTCTCACTCAGGCTGTACTTACAAACTTGATCGAAAATATCTTGCATAATAGTGGGACTTAAACATTTTGGAGTCGCTTTAGGAGCCCCAACCCCTCGGTGGCAATAGAAAGAGGTCGATCACCTAAAAATGCCTGAAACCTTTGGTATAACTAGATTCATGCCCATTCGAGCTAAAAGTTTTTCTCTATTTGGGTTGGAAGCTATTTTGGCTTCAGTTTTTGTATAAGTCCCGATAGCTGAAAAAATAATCAATGGACATTCCAACAGGTTTGACCCCTCGGCGTTGAATTTTAAATTTCAGCTAGTCTTGTCAAATCCGAAAATTGCTCTCAAGGCTATGCTTCCCACGATAACCTAATTTCCGAAGCATCCGAAGCAACCGATCGATTTTTCGGCATTAAATATTGACGAAACAATTTACATCGTTTCACCGACTAATTATTGGAAGTCCTAGGTGTGAAAGTTATGAACTGTCTGTTTTCGAGCCTCTCCACTGCTGCCCTTCGCACTCGGCGGTCGATCGCCCCAAAATACCTAGGATTGTTTGCATTCACTGCTGTTTGCACTGCCGCACCGGCGGCAATGGGTGCCGAGCGAATTTACGTAACTTACGGGCCGCTAGAAGAATCAGTTCCCATCGAATCCCTGGCACTCTTCGCTAAACAAGGCAAAATAGACTCGAACTTGGACGGCTTCGCTCAGTACATCAAAGAATCTCAGCTAGCTGACATTCACAGCGCCCTGCAAGCGAAAGCTGAAATCAGCCAGGTGACGATCGCCCAATTCCTTTACACGCCTCAAGGAGAAGTGCTGCTGAGACGCTTGGGCCGAGTAATTCAAACCAAAGCTCGGCAGCCTGGATTTTATGCCATCCGAGCCGCCCTGATTTTAGCAGCCTCAGATCCAGAAGGCCTGACAATTCTCAACGTGCTGCGGAAATTCCCCACCTATGGCATCAGGATTGACATCGCCCGCGCATTGGGTATCGCCAACGAGCTGACCTCGCTGATCAACCGTTCCAATCAGACGATCGCCGGAGTCGCTCAATTGTCCGAAGCACAAGCAGCCTCAGAACCCGCCATACCGCCCGCCGCAATGCTGCAGCCCCAGCTACCGGGCCCCTATACTTGGAAAAAATCATCGGTAACTGTGACGAGTCCAAATCGCCCTCGCACGTTTGATATGGACATTTACCTGCCGCAGGGCAGCCCGCAACCGGCCCCAGTAGTAGTAATTTCCCACGGTTTAGGTTCCGATCGCCTTTCCTTCGAGTATTTAGCCAAACACCTAGCCTCCTACGGCTTTGCCGTCGCCGTCCCCGAACACCCCGGCAGCAACGCCCAACAAATCCAAAACTTGGTAACAGGCAGAGCCAATGAAGTAGCAGAACCAGCAGAATTTATCAACCGCCCCCTCGACATCAAAGACTTGCTCGATTATTTAACCCAACTTTCTACCACCAATCCTGCCTATCAAGGGCAGCTCGACTTGCAGCGGGTCGGCGTCATCGGCCAGTCTTTCGGTGGCTATACGGCTTTAGCATTAGCCGGGGCGGGGATTAATTTTGCACAGCTAGACAAAGATTGCGGACTCGAAAACGATAGTTGGAACCTCTCCCTACTGTTGCAGTGCCGCGCCCGCGGCCTAGAGCGCAACCAGTACAATTTCGACGACCCGCGCATCAAAGCTGTGATCGCCATCAACCCGATCGTTAGCAGCATTCTCGGAGAAACAAACCTCAGCAAGATCCAAATCCCAGTCATGCTAATCGCAGGCAGCGCCGATACCGTCGCCCCCGCTTTGCTCGAACAAATTCAACCGTTCACATGGCTGACATCGCCCAACAAATATCTCGTACTGATGAACAACGGGACTCACTTCTCAACGATCGAGGATTCCCCTCAAAGCCTCTTTCTGCCACCACCAGAGGTCATTGGGCCAGAACCAGCTTTAGCCCGCCGCTACCTCAGCGGACTCAGCCTAGCTTTCATGGAAAGCTATTTGAACAACAAATCAAATTTCCGCCCGTATTTGGAGCCATCCTACGCTTTAAGCATCTCCCGAGACACTCTCGGACTGAGAATTTTGCGATCGCTCACCCCGCAGCAACTCCAGCAGTTCAGGATTTCTCCACCTGCTCGCAGGCCAGTCTCTCCACCTGTCCTCGCTCCTGTTCCTCTACCTTCGCCACCTCCCATAGCTCCCGTTCGTTAGGCTTGAGGTGCGCCGAAGAGCAAGCTGGCATATCTTTTCGCGATCGGGCGATCGCCCCTGTCTCTGGTTTCATCAGCTTTCCTAATCGCAGTCATCAGTTTAACTGTCGCTAAACCCCTTTACAAACGTTAACAACACCGTTAATAATATAAACATCATCCGAACATTGACAACCAAATACAGCAATCATAAAACCATGACAACAACCTTACAACAGCGCGAAAGCGCCAATGTCTGGGAACGCTTTTGTGAGTGGGTAACATCAACCGACAACCGCATTTATGTAGGTTGGTTCGGAGTCTTGATGAT
>NZ_JAUBQR010000301.1:0-6409 GCF_036701385.1 Microcoleus sp. Pol12B4
GAGCTGGGTGCGGGGAAACTCGCACGCCCAGATCTAACTGAGAGGGGCGGGGAATAATATCCCCCCTCGACTCAACCACATCGCCATTCAGGAATGGCTCGACGGCAAACCCGTGGACTGGATGGAACAGGTCAGCGACGAGCAGTACGCAGGAAGATCTTAATGGTTTTGAAATGGTTTCCCCTCACGGGGAGAAACTGCCAGAAGAGAATGCTGATTTTGGTTCTCGCCCTAACGATGTCCCTGAGTTACTCAGCCTGCCGTGCCGACAACAGGATGCCTAGCAGTGCCTCGTCGAAAATGCCGACTGAAATATCAACCCAGCAGGCAAACAGTATGAAGATAAACATCAAGGTCGGAGACAAAGCCGTTACAGCTACGTTGATCGACAGTAAAACCACTCGGGATTTTGTTTCCCTGCTGCCATTAACGCTGACGATGAACGATTTGTTTGGAAGAGAAAAGTTTGCCCGCCTGCCGAGAGCAATTTCCGAGGAGGGTGAGCGAACCAAAACCTATGAAGTTGGAGACATCATTTACTGGTCTCCCGGTCCTGATGTGGCTATTTATTATCGCCACGACGAACAACCAATCCCTGACCCCGGCATCATCGCGATCGGCAAGATCGATGCTGGCGTAGAAGCATTCAATGTACCTGGCTCTGTAAAAGCAACAGTGGAGCCGATCGAGTAAGAAAAGGAAGTTCCAATAAAGACTTCCCTAATGGGCAACAAAAGGAGTAAAAAATGACAGCCAACGAGAGCAGCTACACAGGAAAGGTTGCGTTTGTGACCGGAGGAGCGAGTGGCATCGGTCGAGCTACGGCGCTGGCGTTTGCCCGTGAAGGTGCCAGCGTGGCGGTCGCTGACATCTCTGAACAGGGCAATCAAGAAACAGCTCACACGATCGAAGAACTCGGGGGTCGGGCGATCGCCGTCAGGTGCGATGTCACGCGAACCGAGGACGTGAAGGCGGCTCTCGACAAGACCGTTGAGGCTTTCGGGCGGCTGGACTTCGCCTTCAACAACGCGGGCATCGAGCCGAGGAAGGCAGCTCCGACCGCGGAGTACGAGGAGGAGGAGTGGAACCGGATTATCGACATCAACCTCCGCGGCGTTTTCCTGTGCATGAAGCACCAGATCCCGCTGCTCCTCAAGCAGGGAGGCGGCGCGATCGTCAACACCTCCTCGGGCGCGGGAATCATCGGCATCAAGGGCAGCCCCGCGTACACCGCCGCGAAACATGGCGTGATCGGACTGACCAAGGCAGCGGCCCTCGACTACGCCGCGCAGAACATCCGCGTCAACGCCGTCTGTCCCGGCTACATCGACACCCCGATGATGGGTCGCTTCACCGGCGACACGGACGAAGGGCGCGCCAAGGTGGTTGCCCAGGAGCCGATCGGACGGATGGGCAAGCCCGAGGAGATCGCGGAGGCTGTCCTATGGCTGTGCTCCGACGCGGCTGCCTTCGTCGTTGGGCACGCCATGGTCATCGATGGCGGCCAAACGGTGCAGTGAGGTTCGCAGCCAACCCGATCAAACCCTAAACGCACGACAACAAAGCACTGTCGCCATCGCCACTTTCACCGCCAAGGGCGATGACTCATATCGCCACTCAGCAGGTACTCGACGGCAAGCCCGCGGACTGGCTGGAAAAAGTCAGCGACGAACAGTACCAGGCACCAAAAGTAAACAAATAGGAGCATCAACCCATGTACAACACAAAAGCTTATTCCGCAGCCAGTGCAACATCACCGCTAGCCTCCGACACGATCGCACGGCGCGATCCAACCGAACACGACGTTCAAATCGAAATCCTCTTCTGCGGCATCTGCCATTCCGATCTTCACATGGTGCGAAACGAGTGGGGCGGTGGCACGGTCTACCCGATCGTTCCCGGTCATGAGATGGTGGGACGGGTCACTCAGGTTGGCTCGGCAGTGACGAAGTACAAGTCTGGCGATCTGGCAGGAGTCGGCTGCATGGTTGATTCGGATGGAACCTGTCCCAATTGCAAAACTGGACTTGAACAGTTCTGCCCGAACCTGACCCTCACCTACAACTCCCCGGACAAGCACAAGACTGCTCCAGTCACCTATGGGGGCTACTCTGATAGCGTCGTCGTCGATGAACGCTTCGTTCTGCGCGTTCCCGCCAACCTCGATCTCGCTGGGGTTGCGCCGCTCCTCTGCGCCGGGATCACCACCTACTCGCCCCTGCGCCACTGGGGCGTTACCGAGGGCAAGAAAGTTGGCGTGGTCGGTCTGGGAGGATTGGGTCACATGGGCGTGAAGTTCGCCCGTGCGTTCGGTGCCCACGTCGTCGTCTTCACCACCTCGCCCGGTAAGACGGAAGATGCGCTCCGCCTCGGTGCCCACGAAGTCGTGGTCTCCCGCAATGCCGACGAAATGCAAAAGCACGCTGGCAGCTTCGATTTCATCCTCGATACCGTCTCCGCCAAGCACGATATCAACGCCTATCTCAACCTGCTCCGCCTCGACGGCAACATCACCCTGGTTGGCGTACCGGAGAATCCCCTGGAGGTCGCGGCATTCAGCCTGATCATGGGCCGCCGCAGTCTCTCCGGCTCTAATATCGGCGGCATCGCCGAAACCCAGGAGATGCTCGACTTCTGCAGCGAACATAACATCGCTGCCGATGTCGAAGTCATCCCCATACAGAAGGTCAATGAAGCCTACGAAAGACTGCTCAAGTCCGATGTGAAATACCGCTTCTGTATCGATATGGCATCCCTTAAATCTGAATAAGCGAGGCCACCCCTAGAAGGAGTAACGATGCAGAAGCATGAACTTGGCAACAGCAACCGCTACTTGCAGAGGAGGTGAGTGCGGATACCAACCGTTTGGAGGCATTCAGCGATGGCGTGTTCCCGATCGCAATCACCCTGCTAGTGCTCGAAATCAAAGTGCCACCACCGAGCACAGCGATCGGGGCAGAACTCCTCAATCTCTGCCCGTCTTACCTTGCCTACGTGGTGAGCTTCCTGGTGATCGGCGCAATCTGGATCAACCACCACGCCATGTTCAAACACATCGTCCGCGTGGACGGAATGCTGTTGCTGCTTAACGTCCTCCACCTGATGCCGATCGCATTCCTGCCGTTTCCAACCACCGTCCTCGCAGAAGCGTTCCACCGCGGAACGGACGAGCCGATTGCAGCCGCGTTCTACGGTGGCATCTTGACCGTCCTCGGTATCTTCGTCAACGTCATGTGGCGGTACGCGGCTCACGAGTATCGGCTGATCGATACCCACCTCACAGCGAAAAAAGTACGGAAGATCAGACGTCTATTCCTTGTCCGACCGATCGTTTATGCGATCGCTACCGTAGTCGCGCTGGTCGTGCCCTGGCTGGCGGTGCTGCTTTTCATCCTCCTCAACCTCTTCTATCTCTGGCCTCGCTGGGGTCATAAGACCGCCCTGTCTCGCATCAATGACCCTACGGTGAGCAGAGATCGCAGCGAAAACGACTGACAACGACGAAATCGATCGACGGCGAACACTATCAATTCGACATTAACGGAGAAAAACAATGCAAACGCGCAAACTTGGAAACAGCAATCTGGAAGTCTCCGGGATCGGGCTCGGCTGCATGGGAATGAGCTTTTCTTATGGTCCGCCCAAAGACAAACAGGAGATGAGTGCTCTTCTGGGGGCTGCGGTCGATCGCGGTATTACATTCTTTGACACTGCCGAAGTCTAATGCCCGTACTTGAACGAAGAACTGGTGGGTGAAGCCCTCGCTCCCTTCCGCGACCAAGTGGTCATTGCGACCAAATTTGGGTTTGACATCAGTCCTAATTCCGATCCTCGTGGCATGAAAGGTTCACCCGGATTGAATAGCCGACCGGAGCATATCAAGGAAGCCGTGGAGGGATCGCTCAAGCGGCTCAAAGTTGAGGCGATCGACCTACTGTATCAGCACCGGGTTGACCCAAACGTACCCATTGAAGACGTGGCAGGAGCAGTGAAGGAACTGATTCAGGAAGGTAAAGTGAAGCACTTCGGACTTTCTGAAGCGGGAGTGCAAACGATTCGGCGCGCCCATGCCGTTGTGCCAGTCACGGCACTCCAGAGCGAATACTCCCTGTGGTGGAGAAAGCCTGAAGCGGAAGTGATACCGACCCTTGAGGAACTTGGCATCGGACTTGTCCCGTACAGCCCGCTGGGAAAAGGCTTCCTCACCGGCAAGATCGACGAAAACACGACCTTTGACAGCTCCGACTTCCGCAGCACTCTGCCTCGCTTCACGCCGGATGCACTCAAGGCGAATCAAGCCCTGATTGATCTGCTCGGCAGTATTGCAGAACAGAAGCAGGCGACCCCGGCTCAGATCGCGCTCGCTTGGCTCTTAGCTCAAAAGCCGTGGATTGTTCCGATTCCAGGCACCACGAAGCTGCATCGCTTGGATGAAAATATTGGAGCTATCTCCATTGAACTCACCTCTGACGATTTGCGTGACATTGATAACGCTGCTTCCAAGATCACAGTGCAAGGCGATCGATATCCCGAAAAGCTAGAGCAAATGACGGGCCGCTGAGTCTAGTTTTAGTCTTTGGGTCTGGCATAACTGCTCCTTAAACCAGACCCAACTCATGATGACTTGCTATAACTGTCTTTGCTCGAGTATGTCTCATAAACAACAAAACCAAAAATCAGAATAGCTAAGACAATGCTGATCCGCCCTGTACCAAAGCCTACTCCACCACTATCCTGAGATTTACCGATCCAATCTGCGAATGAAGCGCCCAATGGTCTAGTCAGGATATATGCGAGCCAAAAAGCCCCGACCTCATTAAGTCCTGAGCGCCAGTATGCGAACGCTGGTAAAGCAAATAACAAGGCAAACAGTAAACCTGATGTGAAGTTCCCCAAACCCCAAGTTGATGCTGTCATATCACCTGCGGCTGTGCCAAGCGCAAATGTAGCCATAACGGTTGCCCAGTAAAATAACTCGCGCCGAAGTGTGTAAATATGATTAATCGCTAAAGTCTTTTCGCTCATATACCAAACTGCAAAAATAATACTCAGTACGACGGAAAATCCTACAGTCGATAGGAGATACGAAACCCCTAATACAACATGGATAGCATCAGCAGCCATTGTTCCGAATATAGCGACCATAATAATAGCTAACCAATAGACCCAGGGAATATATTTCCGTACTGAAAACTGTATTAGTAAAGCAATCACTAATCCAATTCCCCCCAGAGCGACCGCAAAAATTGGGTTCATGTGATGGGCTAGGTAATCTGAAGTTGTTTCGCCCATTCCCGTAGTCAGCAACTTGATAATCCAGAAAAAAATGGTAACTTCTGGCAGCTTTTTTATCGGGCGATGCTGTGCAGATTGTTCTGTATAGTTTGTTTTGGGCTTCATATCTGGGTGGATTTTAGTTGAAGCTTTACTCAATATATCAATATATAATTGATATATTAATTGTACGTTTTAATTTTCGACTGGTCCAGCTTTTGAGACGTGAAAATATGATTCCCATATTGACGCGAACGTGCCGATCGAAGACGTGACAGGAGCAGTGAAGGGACTGATTGAGGAAGGTAAGGTTAAGCACTTTGGACTCTCTGAAGCCGGAGTGCAAACGATCCGTCGCGCACACGCAGTGGTGCCGGTGACTGCACTCCAGAGCGAATACTCGCGCTCGGTGGAGAAAGCCGGAAGCGGAAGTGATACCAACCCTGGAGGAACTCAGAATCGGCTTTGTCGCGTACAGCCCGCTGGGTAAGGGCTTTCTCACTGGCAAAATCGACGAAAACGCGATCTTTGACAGTTCCGATTTCCGCAGCACCCTGCCTCGCTTCACACCGGAGGTTCTCAAAGCGAATCAAGCCTTGATTGATTTGCTTGGTAGGATCGGACAACAGAAGCAGGCGACACCTGCTCAGATCGCGATCGCCTGGCTGCTGGCCCAGAAGCCGTGGATTGTTCCAATCCCAGCCACCACGAAGCTGCATCGCTTGGACGAAAACATCGGGGCAGTCTCCGTCGAACTCACGCCTGCGGATCTGCGCTGCGTGACATCGATGATGCCGCCGCCAAAATCACTGTACAAGGGGCGAGATACCCCGAAAAGTTAGAGCTTTTGACGGGTCGCTGAGCGGCGCAGAAGAGAAAATGTGATATTTTGGTAGTTAAAACGGAATTTCTTCCTCTTCATCTTCCCCAGTCTTAGCCGTCATCCGCCAACTGGTAATATACTCAATTTGCACATCAATTTTGTTAATAGCTTCCCCTAACCGCTTTTGGATGTATTGAGTCAGCGTCACCATAAAATCTAACTCAACTCCCACAGATAGCGCAAGTTTTGCCAATTTAGCAAAATCTACCTTCAAAATCGAGGAACTGGATAACTTAAAATGGGGAGTATTTT
>NZ_JAUBQR010000302.1:0-6404 GCF_036701385.1 Microcoleus sp. Pol12B4
CCCTGAGAACGGGCATAATTGCTAATCGTACTGTAGCCCACGCCCGATCGCTCCGCAACCTCTTTGAGCGTCCATCCCTTCTCGGCAGCTAACTCTCGAACCCGCAATCTGACTAAGCCTTTGCTCATATTCACTATTTACAAAATTTTGGATTTAGTATAATATATCAAAAAGCGATCGCCCCCGGTCTGCAAACTAAAGACGATCGCCAGTTAAAATTAGTCCCGACAGATAATTTCTGTCGATCGCACTTAGCAGAGATAGATTTAGCTACCACCACCAGATGCAACTACAATGATATCAGAAAATCAGCTAAGATCGTCAGCGATCGGCGCATCAAAAATTATTCACAAATCGTCGATCGTCAATCCGCGATCGAGATTTGTCACCGAAGAAACAGTGGCACTCCTGTTCAACATATCACCCGAACAGATCTACCGGATAGAATGCTGCCACAACGTAGTGTACCTTCATGCCAAAGGCCTGAGTCGATTTGTCAGCTACGCCGATTTTCCGCCAATTCTAGAAGTAAAACCGCCCTGCGCTCCAGATTTTGTCGCATGGTACAAACGCTGGAAACGGACACAAGCACCAGAATTTTGGACTAAATTCTATACGTATAACTTCAAAACTGCTGTTTCAGTTGACAGCTTGCTTGAGTGGGGCAAATTAGTAGCTACAGTTAAATCGGTAATTTCTGCCTCAGCGCTGCAACAGCTACGAGATGTTTACGCTCAAGAAAAAACATTGATGGAGAATTTTTAAAGCAGTCGAGGCGAGTAAACCCGCTATTGTTGGCCACCAGCAAGATAAATGTAAGGTGCGCAATGCGCACCCTACGAAATAGAGATTCTACTTAAAACTCTTCTTTACCTTCCAATCCCCACATATTGGAAACCAGCCGCTTCTAAAGCCTTTTTGTCTAAGAAATTGCGGCCATCTATCATCACCGGATGATTCATCAACTTCGCCATTTTCTCGTAATCTAAATTACGAAACTGTTCCCAGTCAGTCACCAACACCAAAGCATCGCAACCGTCGGCCAGTCTTTCCGGGTCAGTTTCTACCAAAACTCCCGACAAACCGTGACGCATCCCTGTTTGAGAAACAATCGGATCGTAAGCTTTAACTTTCGCTCCCAACCGATTCAAATTATCGATTAAATTCAGCGCTGGAGCATCCCGCAAATCGTCCGTATCCGGCTTGAAAGTCAAACCCAAAAGTCCGACTGTTTTACCTTTGAGAATCTTCAAAACTTGTTGCAACTTTTCAATAGCAATCAAACGCTGGCGTTCGTTAACTTCCACCGCCGCTTTCAGCAAATGCGCCTCGTAGCCGTAATCCTCAGCAGTGTGAACTAAAGCTGAGACATCTTTCGGGAAACAAGAACCGCCCCAACCAATACCAGCTTGCAGAAACTTGCCACCAATCCGCGAATCTAAACCGATACCTCTCGCTATTTGAGTAATATCTGCACCGACGCGATCGCAAATATTAGCAACTTCATTAATAAAGCTAATCTTCGTAGCCAAAAAAGCATTAGCTGCGTACTTAATCATCTCCGCTGAACTGATATCAGTCATCACCACAGGAACCTCCGGCAAAGACGGATTTTCTGCAAACTTGCGATCGACAATCGGCCGGTATAACTGTAGCATCATATCCATAGCCCGCCGAGAGTTGCTGCCGAGAACAATGCGATCGGGATTAAAAGTATCGAAAACAGCACAGCCCTCCCGCAAAAACTCCGGGTTGCTAACTACATCAAATACCACACCTTTTTTTGCTGCTACTTCCTCACCCGTAGCCGCATCATTGGTTTGAGCTTTTTGACGTTCCGCCAAACCGTCGAGGACAATCCTCCGCACCCAGTCCCCAGAACCGATTGGCACCGTAGATTTATTGACAATTACTTTATAATCGCCGTCGAGGTGAGCTCCAATTCCACGAGCAACCGCTTCCACGTAGCGAGTATCGCTTTCCCCAGTAGGCAAAGGAGGCGTCCCCACGGCAATAAACAAAATGTCTCCGTGAGCCACTCCTGCTGCTAAGTCCGAAGTAAATTCTAGATTGCCCGACGCAGATGCAGAGGACATTAATTCAGACAGTCCGGGTTCAAAAATAGGCGACTGTCCAGACTTCATTAATTTAACTTTTTCTTCGTTGTTGTCTACGCAAATCACGTGGTGGCCGATGTGGGCCAAACAAGTCCCGGTGACTAAGCCAACATATCCTGTACCGATAACGCAAACATGCATACAAATGTCCTCAAAGTTAGTAAAAAAATCAGATGGCAATCGAGAATTGGGAATTGGGAATTGGGAATAAGGAAGATTTTTTCCCTGCCCTACTCTCCCAGTCTCCCCTTCTCCCAGTCTCTAATTTTGGTTTCCCTCGATGCGATCGCGAAAATCCTTTATAGTCAACTCTAAACCTTTATCCAGCGGCACAGTTGGCTCCCACCCCAACCAAGTCTTAGCACGAGTAATATCCGGTTGTCGCTGTTTTGGATCGTCTTCCGGCAGCGGTTTAAAGATAATTTCTGCCCCTGGATTAATCATATTTTGAATTTTTTCTGCCAGTTCCAAAATAGTGTATTCGCCGGGATTCCCCAAATTCATCGGCCCGATTTGGTCGCTATTCATCAAACGAATAAATCCTTCCACCAAATCAGAAACGTAGCAAAAACTCCGTGTTTGGGAACCGTCGCCGTATACTGTCAGCGGTTGATTCCGCAAAGCTTGAGCAATAAAGTTGCTCACTACTCTGCCGTCATTTTCCAACATCCGAGGACCGTAGGTATTGAAGATTCGCACAACTCGAATGTCTACCCCATTTTGACGGTGGTAATCAAAAGATAAGGTTTCAGCTACTCGTTTGCCTTCGTCATAACAACTGCGAATTCCTATACAATTAACGTTGCCGCGATAATCTTCTGTTTGCGGATGGACATCAGGATCTCCGTACACTTCGGAAGTCGAAGCGAGAAAGAATCTTGCTTTTACCCGTTTTGCCAATCCCAACATATTCATCGTGCCGATGACATTTGTTTTAATGGTCTTGACAGGGTTGTATTGATAGTGTATGGGGGAAGCAGGACAGGCCAGATGGTAAATCTGATCTACCTCTAACCGAATCGGTTCCGTGATGTCGTGGCGGATCAACTCAAAATACGGGTTGTCCAGCCATTTAAGGATATTGCGTTTAGTCCCGGTGTAAAAATTATCCAGGCAGACTACCTCATGTCCTTGGGCCATTAAGCGATCGATTAGGTGGGAACCGAGGAAACCCGCACCGCCTGTGACTAAAATTCTCATTGTGGAAACTGCCGTTCTGTTTAGGGGTAGGACTGGAGTACAAAAATTCAGTCGCTTGAATGAAACTTTCTAATAGAATAACAAAATTGCGATCGCCAATGTAAAGACTTATGCGTCACTTTTATAAAATCTTTAATTAACTTAGCATTGTCAAATACTTGGAACAAAGTGCTATAATTCGCAAATGTTGGTAGCAATTTTTATTGAATCTTTAATATTTCCGAAAAAACACTCTTGACATTAGTTATGTTATTTGTTATTGGTTATTGGTTATTTGATGACTTCGGTCTGAGGTTGGGCGGTGCCCTAGGGAATAGCTGCGCTTCACTGGCTTATTTGAAAAAACCAGGGTCGATTTATCTGAAAAGCAATATGAGAGAAATTATGTCGATTCCGAGAAGAGAATGTCTGCCACTTTCAACCCTGGGTTGCACCCGTTCAATTGGAATTTCTGGAGATTGCAGCCAGAACTAAATCAGGTTGATTGTCTAGCCTTTAGTTTTACAGTTTTTCAAGAATCGAGCTAAGTTACGATCGGCTAAAGTTGTCTCGAAGGCGGAATCAGTGCCAGAGTATGATAAAGTTCGCCGTCTTTGTATCATTAAGCATCCTCCGAGGATGGCGACTGACTCTGGAGTGAATTAGGACATTCAGGCCGCGTTCGCATCTGCGTTGACATCTTCAAAATTTTCTAAAAAATAGGGTAATAATCTCAGGGAAACTGTAGTTTTACCTGAACCTTTAGGACCGCCAATAATGTAAATATTTGGCATAAGAGATAAGATAAACATTATTGCTGAGGTTGTTGCTTGAGTCCGTAAGGGCCATCGCCATTCCTGATTTTAGTCGCTTCACCCTACCAATCTGTTGAATTGTGGCAAAATTTTAGTTACCGTTGTTATCGTTGATGTCTAGATTTTGTATGGAGAGTTCTGAAGGTAGCGGTACAGTTATTTGTAGGTATACACCAATTTTTATTTGATTATTCTCAAAAGTTATATTAGTTACATTGACTTTACTATTTTCCGATAAACCGTCTTGAATAGGCAATTTAGCAGATGGCTTAGTTTTATATCCAGCATCCTCAAGCCATTCAGCAATATTTCTCCAATTTTCTATTTTTTCAACGCCTTTACCCACCAGACTTTTGACGTACTTATATAAAGTAGCGCATAGGTCAGTTTCAACTCCCTTGGGGTTCTTTTGGCGTTTTTCCGCTATTTCTCCGGGACTATGACCGCACAGAAGCCCTCGCAGGTGAAGCTTTTCCATTGGGTTGAGGCGTTTTCCCTTGGCTGAGGCCAGGTCTGCGTAGAGGTTTTCTAAGTCCCAGTGGTTTGCGGCTTCGCTAAATTACTCGTCGGCTGGCGGCATAGCGGAGTGGGGTAAAAATTCCTGATATAAGTCTAACATAATTACTGATGAGTGTAAGATAAAAGGTATGGTTACTTATATTATTATAAGTAGAATATCCCGATCTACGTGCAATGAGTCAAAATGACGAGAGAGCTAGCTTGAAGTAGCTAATAACTAGACTCATTGAGCATTGCTGAATCATTAGTTTTGAGGAAAATTTGATGATTTTTATAATCCCGATTATTTTGGGTGCTGCTGCTATAGCTGCTTCCGCTCTTGGCATTGGAGCTGGTATTGCAGGTGTTTCCGACATGAACGATGCAAAGAACATGGGCAAGAGCGCTCAAGAACAGCATGAACGTGCTTGCAATCGTTTGAAAAACGAATGGGAATGCACTCAAAATCTTGCAGAAGAGTACGGTCAACTGCAACTAAATATCAAAATTCGTACAATTGGGCGATTTGTCAAATTTATTGAGCGTATTGGTCAGCGTGGTTCTCTAAGCGACAAGCAGTTTTTGGAGGGATGAGAAGGCATTTCTATTCAGCAGATTAATGAGTACAAAGCTGCGGCTTTAGAAGCAGAACAATTTGTCAAAGGTGGTTTTAAAGCTGCTGGGGCAGCAGTAGCGGCAGGTCAAGGTGCAGTTGGCTTGATCGGACTGTTTGGGACAGCAAGTACCGGCACTGCGATCGCTGGGCTCAGCGGTGCAGCAGCTTGGAATGCGACTCTTGCATGGCTGGGAGGTGGTTCTCTGGCTGCTGGTGGCGGTGGCATGGCAGTTGGTACAGTTGTACTTGGAGGTATTATGGTTGGTCCAGCCTTGGCAATTGGTGGCTTCATGCTTGCTGGTGAAGGTGAGAAAGCTTTGACAAAAGCACGAGAATATGAAGCCAAGGTCTATACAGAAATCGCTAAAATTGATGCTGCTAAAGACTTTTTGGAAAGAGTCCAGCGACGGATTGATGAACTTAACTATGTGGTGAATAACTTGAACTCTCGTGCTGTTCTCGGACTTAACGAACTTGAATCCCAGGCATTCGAGCGAAATCAAAATGCAGATGTGCGTAAGTTGCAACAGGTAGCGCTTCTGGTAAAATCGCTTGCAGAAATTATGAAGACCCCTGTCTTAGATAGCGAAGGAAACCTCAACCCTGCGACTGCTAAAATCCAAGCTAAATACGGTACTATTTGAGGCAAGTTGACATGATAGCAAAAGAAGTTTCGCGAGGCATCTCAAAAATCACCAGTCCTGCTGAATGCTTACAGGAAATTGTCTCAGCTTACACTGAGTACAAGATGGTGGCAGAGCAGGAGCAGACTAAACGGCGTGAAATTGATGCATGGGAAAAAACAACCATCGCTCAGATTAAAGCCCAGAGCGATTGGATGATGGAGTACCTCGATCGCTCATTTGATGAGCGTGCAGAAAATTTTCGCGATCTTTTTAGCGTAGTGGATTCGGCAATAGCTAGTGGCAATAATGAACAGTTAGCATTAGCTTTACATTCAATTACAGAAATAGCTAAGTCGAGTCCTTTGCAAGACCTTGCAAACTTAGCATCAGTAAAAGCTGCACTTAATGATCCAGACCATGAATGGGTGTTTTGATTCACCTTTATGAGTGTGGGTTGCCCCTTCACCTATCCCCTTAAATTGAAAAGCGATCGCCCTTAATCTCCAAAAGTGCGATCGCCCTCGATAATTTGACAGTTAACTTATCAAAAACC
>NZ_JAUBQR010000303.1:0-6378 GCF_036701385.1 Microcoleus sp. Pol12B4
TAATCAGTGGTTTGACTCATTTCTATTGGTGGCCGGAGGCAAAAGCTTAATCATGGTTAATTAACCGGACATAATATGAAGGGCCGCGACATCTGCGACAGCGACAGCTATTAATGCCCGCGCTGCATCGGGAACAGTTGCACAGTCAAGGGCATTTGATTGTTGATTTGACGAAAAAGCAGACGATCGACTGGAAAGCCCCAGATGCGATCGCAGTCCGCGAAGAAATGTCAGAAATTTCGCTGCAAGTAATCTTGCAAGTCGTGTTTGGATTAGTGCCGGGAGAGCGCTACGAACGCCTGAAACAATTGCTCAGCAAGCTTTTAGAGGCGATTACCTCTGAACTGTACTCGATACAATTTTTCTTTGAACCGTTGCAGCAAAATTTGGGATCTTGGAGTCCGTGGGGGCAGTTTTTGCAGCAGATGGCGCAGATTGACTCGCTGATTTATGCGGAAATTGCCGAGAGGCGATCGCATTCTCTCGATTCGTCTCGCACGGATATTCTGTCGGTGTTGATGATGGCCCGCGACGACACAGGCGAATCCCTCGGCGATCGAGAATTGCGCGATCAGTTGATGACGCTGTTGTTATTGGGACATGAAACGACTGGATCGGCGTTGACTTGGGCGTTTTACTGGCTGCATCAGTTTCCCGAATGCCTTGCTCGGTTGCGGAAGGAATTGGATGAATTGGGCGAGAATCCCGATCCGATCGCGCTTTCGCAGTCGCCCTACTTAACAGCAGTCTGCAAGGAAGCGCTGCGGGTTTATCCAATTGCCTTAATTTCGCAGCCGCGCAAGGTGAAACGGACGATTGAACTCGAAGGCTATACATATCCACCGGGAACGATTTTAATCCCCTGTGTGTATTTGGCCCACAGTCGCCCTGAAACCTACGAAAATCCCGCTCAATTCAATCCCGATCGCTTTTTAGATCGCAAGTTTTCCGCCTCTGAATTTTTACCGTTTGGAGGCGGGAGTCGAAGCTGCATCGGGATGGCGTTATCGATGTTTGAAATGAAGCTCGTTTTAGCAACGGTGCTGTCTTCCCGTGAGTTTGTATCGAATCTCGATCGGCCAATTCGTCCGGCGCGCCGGGGAATCACCTTTGTGCCGCCCGATCGGTTTCGATTAACGGTTGTGGGCGATCGGCGTTAGATTCAGTGAAACGCCGTGTCAAGAAAGATATGTTATTCGATGAAAATCCCAGCAACTTTGTCTCCATTCATAGTCATGTGTGCCACAAATTCATCTCCACCATCTTCAAAACTCAGCTTCCACAAATAAATCGGAGAATTACCTTGTTTTATCTCACCAAAATAATTAATTGAGTATCCCTTTTGCAGGCGGGAAGCAAGCTGCTCGCTAACATCGTCAAACATTTTTTGTGTAATGCTCGTTTTGTAGCCTGCATCACCGACTGTAGTAAAAAGCTCGTAATTCTTCGATGCAGTAGCATCCAAGATAACCTGTAAACAATCGATGACGTTTTGAGAGGGGGCTGTCGGGTTCATGAAGATGTCCTTCTTTTAGGGTGCTATCAAAATCTTCTAGCTCAGACTGCTGTCTAACTGTTAATTCTACCGCTATTGCGAGCGAATCCCGTTTTGGAGCGTCATTGACCGCCAACACCATCCGCTTAGCTCAGCCGCTACGATCGCTTTTTCGTTCTCCCAGATCCAGCCCTGTTAGTAGATTGGAGCGATTTTTGCTTTTGCAATCATTTTAGGCTTGACATCTGTAACCTCATAGGTTACATTAGTAAAGTAATCTCCAAGGTTACAAAAACTTTTAATTAATATATATAAGTGCTATGAACTGGATATTCAGCCTCGATTGAAGGATTATTTCACATGATACAAACTTTTAAAAATAAAGCATTAGAAAGATTATTGAGGGAAGGTAATACAAAAGGAATTCCTAAAGAACTTGAAAAAAGGACAAGAACAAGACTTGAAGTAATAGATACAGCAATAATTATAGATGATATTAGAATACCAGGCTATGATTTACACGAGCTTAAAGGTGATAGACAGGGAACTTGGTCAATAAAGGTATCAGGTAACTGGCGTATAACTTTTACATTTCAAGATAACAACGCATACGATATAGATCTCGAAGATTATCACTAGCCCATAAAACACAATCTAAAAATTTAACTTAAACCGTAAGGAAAGTTGCATGAAAGATATACAAAACATTATTCAAGGGAGGAAAGTCAGACCAGTACATCCGGGCGAGGTCATTTCAGATGTGCTTGAAGATATTGAAATGACTCAAACCAGGTTTGCTGAGATACTTGGTGTATCCCGCCGTAGTGTCAACGAAATTGTTTTAGGTCAAAGACCAATTACAGTAGATATGGCAATTCGGATTGGGAAAGCGTTGGGGAATGGTCCTCAACTGTGGCTTAATCTTCAGCAAAAAGTTGATATTTGGGATGCAGTGCAAAAACACAGTGAAGAGTACGAAAAAGTATCTACGGTAGCATAGCGCGATCTGCTAATCTCAGATTTAAAAAGCTACCGCCTCGATCGTCCGGCGGTTGAAACCGATCCTACACAAACTTTAGTCCGCCTCGGCGGACTAAGAGATAAAGGAAGTATTTAACCAGGATTGGGTATCCTGTAAACAGGAACGATAACTTTTGCAACACGATTGTTAGGGTGCGGATTGACGAAAACAGCAAACCTCTTTAGAAGGGAATCTCATCCCACTCTGCTTGAACTTCATCTTGTTCGTCAACTTCTAATTTTTCTTTTTCAATGGCTTCTATAAACTTAATCGCGCTTGAAACATTGTTAAATATCAGAACACTCTCATGATAATTCAAAATAGGATTGTCATGAGCCAGACTTTTGTTGTTTCTAACATCATTAAAAGACTCCAGAATGGAAATCGAAGATTTTAGAATCCTTTCGGTCATTTGTGACTCAATAAAGCCGTTCTGTCGTAGATACTTTACATATTCTCCAAAAAGGCTATGCAATGGTTTGTTCTTGTCATAACTGATCCCATATTTATCGCATAGCTTCTTTGTATACTTCACAACATAAGTATGCAGTCTATCTAATGCTACTTCTGGCTCATTATTTTGAATACTTTCCCTTATGGATTTTGCTAATACAGAAAACTCTTTGTCATTAGAATATGCTTGAATGGCATCAATATTTTCAACAATTCTATCTTGCTTAAGTCGTTCGGCTATTGTAGAGCAATCATCAAACAAGGCTTGCTCCGCTTGGCTTATTTCTATGTGGTTTATCAGTTTTTTTGTTTTCCAATATTCCAAGAAAGCTGAAATTAATTTTCCAACAATATAGTTAGCTTCTTTAGCCCAAAAGGCTTTTAATCGATTAGCTTTAGATCCGCTAGCGTAATCGTACTTGCCGTCAGATATGTCAATGTTTGTATTTTCAATTATGAATTGCTGGAAAGTTCGGTTTGAAAAATCAAGAACATAACCACCTTCCATCTCAAACATTTTTTCAAGTTTTACTTTTTCAATGCTCGACAAGTCAGACATTTGCAGTAACCTGTTAATTTATAATTGATTGTAACTACTCAAGACCAATTAGATATGCGCTCGCTTTACTGCTTCCTGATGAGCCTCGGAGACTGATAGATAGCTTTAATAAAAGTTCCTCGCCCATAGGATGAAGCAGGCTAACTATTAATTGTACCGCAGTTGCGGTATAATAGACTTAAAAAAATTATTATACCGCCAACATATTTCAAATATCAAACCGGACTATTTATTGCCTTAGCAACAATAGTGCGGTGTCGGACTGTATTGCAAGTAATTGTCGGCTGGGCAAAACCCGAATCAACTAAAGCTTGCTCAATATCTAACCCAAAATACTGATCCAAATAAGGCTCTGTACTCTTGAGCAAAGTCAAAATATAAGGAGGCATTTTGGCATAAACTTCCGACTGAGGATTCATATCCATAATTGTCAAATGTCCACCAACACGCAGCAAACGCCTCGCTTCCCGGAACACTTCTCTAGTAGCTTTCTGCGGCAATTCGTGACAAACTAAACAAATAGAAACTAAATCAAAAGCAGCCGCCGGCAAACCAGTAGATTCAGCAGCAGCGTGAACCCAAGTCGGAGATTTTTGATTTAAAGATTCAGATTCTCGCTGTTGGGAACGGTATTTAGCAACTGCTAAAAAATAAGGAGACAACTCCACCCCAGTCATCTTCGCTTCCGGGTAAACATCCCCAAGAGCAAACGTACTCATTCCCACACTGCATCCCAAATCAACAATATCTTGCGGTGAAGAACCAATCTGAGATTTGATGGCTTCGTGATAGCTGGCGCGGAGTTTAGCATCGCCTTCTGCACCAGCTTCCGGCCAAATTGTGGCGTGAACTGTACGGGCGGCAACTTCAACTTCTGTAGCAGCTTCCCAGCTCATATTACCTTGTTCGTAAGCGTGAAATGAAGTTAGATAATATTTCGGGTAAACAAGATCGGGATTTTGGACGCTGAGCAATTCTGCATCCCAATTTCGAGCTAAAAGTGCTTGGGCTTCTTGTCGCCAATGCACTCCGATTTTTTCTGCTCTTGTTATCATCATTTCCCGCGCTTGGTGCTTGGCTAGATTAGCCAAAGGCTTGATGGAGAGTACGCCATTTACTAAACGCGAGGCTAATCCCGGAGTTTTGTTAACTGCAACCGTCATATTTTATGTGTTTCTATTTTGCGCCCTCTATTTTAACACAGTGCGAGGATTTTGAGTCGATCGATATAATGAAACTTAACTTGGTGAGGGCGAGTGAAATGCAAATGTTTTGGGGAAAAGACTTTTTTTAATGAACGGCAGAGGGCGCATAGAACGCAGAGGAAGAAAAGACAGAAAAGATAAGAGTAGGGCAAAAGTGGCTCGGCTGGTATAATATTTATTTGTGCTTACCTACTTAGTTCTGGGGAATTCATCTGGAATCGGGAATCGGATTTGCCGAAGTTGGAGTATTTGGAAGAACACTTTAAATCTGGCTATTTAGGAGTTTGTGATGAGCAAATCTATTGTGGAATTGGTTGACAATTTGCCGTCTGGTGGCGTCACTGTGATGATGCTCAAATCTCTCGATTTTGTAGTGCCGGGGGAGTGGAACAATCTCACGGGTTTTGATAATACTATTCAAGCGCTGACAGGGGAAACAAAGCGCAAATTAGTTGGGAAAATTCGCGATCGCGCGATCGAGCTTTACGCCAACCCCAACGAGCCATATCAAGGCGTAGTCAGGCTTTACCAGTTAGCAGACAGCGCCGACAGTGCGTTAGGTGCAACGGCTATGGCCAGTAAAATCGGCGAAAACATCGGCTTTCTTTCCTTTCTGAACCGCCTCACTCCCAAAGCTGACACAACTCAAACGATCGACTTGTGCGTCAAAGTGGCGATCGAGCTAATTGCCTTCTGCAAACTTAACAATATTTCCCTTGACAATGTGGGAAACTTTGGTAATTATTTATCAAATTACAAAGGCGAATCTCTGATGCGGATGGCTGCATTAGTATGTGCTGACGGTTTAATTCCCCTTGGCCCGGACTTCCTTCGAGTAGCACAAAATACTCTAGGTGGATTGAATCCTTCAACCTTGCAGCAAAACTCAACATTCCAAAATATCAGCAACCTAATTCCCGGCGCAAATAATTCACAAAAGTTCGGATTTGTGACAGCAACTTTCGCTTCAGCGCAAGGTTGGATGAACAATTTAGTACAGTCTCGCGGCTTAACTCCCGCCACAGTTTTAGGCCATCTCAAGCAATACGTTGATGTTACCGATGACAAATTGGATTATGTCGCCGCGTTTTTAGACATGACTACCAATTATTACGAACATACGGGAATTCAGACGGTTGCTCGCCGATTGATCGATCGAGCTTATGCTGAAATAGCCTCTGGCAGATACTAGAATATAGCATTTCTCAGTTGAGTGAAGTAGACATATAGGGTAGGGAGACGGCAGTGCCGTCTCCCTACAACCGTACAAATCAAGTCCTAGCAGAGAGGGATTAAGAAACCGTCGATCGCAATGTGAGTTAAAATAAGCAGATTATGTTTAGCAAACCTCTATTAATCGCATTGTGAAAAACAAATCGCTCCCTTCATCAGTAACAGTCAAGCTCGGCAAATTTGTCTGGACATCAATGTGGCAATTAATGATGTCAAAACTAGCGCCGCCCGATCGCACCGGAGCATACATTCGCCCCAGCAGCAGTTTCCGCAACTTTGTCAGCACTGCACCAGACAACCCTCACGGACCCGCTGCGGGACGGTATCGCCTCTTTGTGGGTACGGGATGCCCTTGGGCGCACCGCACTCTGGTGACGAGGGCGCTCAAAGGGCTTGAAGATGCGATATCGGT
>NZ_JAUBQR010000304.1:0-6371 GCF_036701385.1 Microcoleus sp. Pol12B4
CCGTAGAACAATCCTAAAACTGAGGAGGCAATATCGGCGATCGTCGATAATTTAGGTTGGAATAACAGGTAGAAACAAATTAAGGTTCCCGCTAAGGGGAACATGGCATCTACGAGTTCCGGTGCTAGGGCGGCAGTAATTAATAGCCCTTGACTAACGGCTAAGGTAGTTTTGGCAGCGGGTGCAATACCTTTAGCCCTGGCTAATTGAAAATATTCCAATTGCCCTAGGTAGACTATGACTCCAAAGCCGACAGTGAAGTACCATCCGCCCATAATAATCATTCCCAAAGCAAGGGCGATCGCAACTATTCCACTCAGGATACGAGACCAAGGCATAAAATGAATTTCTCTTGCAGACGGCGGATCATTCGATGTTGGATTTTGGATGTTGGATTTTGGATTTGAGATTTGGGATTTTTCTAGAGCACGAGTTGATCCCTTGCACAACTAACCCCCATCCCCCATCGGTCATCCAATATCTCAAGTCAGGCGGTCAATCCAGCGATGGTGGCCCCTATTCTTAAGTATGAAGGTTAAGTGAACTTAAAAAAGATTAAGAATTACAGAATTAATCGGTGTATCCATGTCAAACTTCCTGTCGTGCCTTCTTCTTCCTTCTAATCCAGCTTTTCGCCGCTGAGAATAAATATGGGATTGACGGCGGCAAAGGTTTGACTGAGGCCGCGAGTCTCCAATCGGTTGACGGCGGACTGGACTACCTCGATGTTCCGGGCTTGCAACTCGGCGAACCCTTCGGAAAGGGCGTAAAGATTCTCTAAATTGGATGCTGTGGCAACAACTCTACCGTGAGGTGGCAAGTAACGCCAGACTTCTTGGAGAATCGCTTTAATCGGGCGACCTCCTTCGATGCAGACTCGGTGGGGGGGTTGGGGCAGGTTTGCAAGGCATTCCGGGGCACTGCCTTCTATGACTTCTACGTTGTTGATCTCGAATCGATCGCAATTTCTGCGAATCAAGCTTGCTACTTCTTCGTCCCTTTCGACGGCGATAATGCGACCTTTGGGACACAGCAAACCTGTTTCTACGGCGATCGTACCAGTACCTGCACCGATGTCCCACACGACTGAATCTGCTTGCAGCCGCAGGTGGGAGATTAACAGCAGTCGGACTTCTCGCTTACTCATGGGAATTCCCGGTAAACGTTCAAATAAGTCATCCGGGATGCCTGGAGTGACGTAGGGCCAAAGCATAGTTATATTTTTGATTTTTGATTTTTGATTGAAGCAAGACCGCAGTTGGAACTCGTGGAAGAAGTAGAAATTCTCCCAATTTCCCCCAAGCCTTAATATTTACTGTCGCACAACCTTGAGAGTTTGAAGGCCGGGATCGCTGCAACCTGTGATTTTTCCGCCGGCGGCCAGGATTTGTTGCAGGTAGTCAACGGCTGCTGGGGTAATGATTTCACCGGGCATCAAGACTGGTATTCCTGGGGGATAGGGACAAATGAGTTCGGCGCACAGACGATCGACTGCTTTGTCTGCAGGTACTGTTTCCGCTGGAAAAAAGAAAGCCTCACGGGGGGAGAGGAGAGGGGGAGAGGGGGAGAGGGGGAGAGGGGGAGAGTGGGCAAATCTTCCATCGGACATCGGACTTCTTCTCTCGGACTTCTTCTTTCGGACTTCTTCCTTCTTCCTGACATCTGTTATATCCGTTACATCCGTTACATAATCCGTTGCCGAACTTCCTTCTTCCTTCTTCCTTCTTCCTTCTAAAAGAGTACAAGCTTTAACTAAACTGTCAATATCTGATTGTGTATTTCCCAAGCTGATAATAAATGTTAAATGTCTGACCATGGGAAGTTCTGCCGTGACACCGAGTTGAGAGTGCAGAATTTCATCGGCTGTAAATCCTGTGATTCCTAAATCTGATACTTTTACTGTTAGCCTGGTTCTGTCTAATGCTGCAAAACCCGGTGTATTTAACGGTTCTAAAACTGATAAGCCGGGAATTTGACTGATGCGCGATCGCGCTTTTTCTGCTAGCTGTAAAGTTTGGGTCATTAATTCTTTGCCGTGGAGTGCGATTTGTTGGCGGGCTGCGTCTAGGGATGCTAATAGTATGTAACTCGGACTGGTAGATTGTACTAACTGCAATGCTCTATTTAATTTTTGGATATCTATGCGATCGCCCTTGACGTGCAGCATCGATGCTTGTGTCATTGCACCGAGGGTTTTGTGGATTGATTGTACTGTTAAATCGGCGCCGGCTGATAGTGCGGGTGAGGGCAAGTTTGGATGAAAGTTAAAGTGCGCGCCGTGGGCTTCGTCTACTAATAACGGTATGTTGTATTGATGGGTAATTTGGGCGATCGCCCGCAAATCCCCGCAGACGCCGTGATAGGTTGGGTAAACCATCATTACTGATTTGGCGTCGGGATGTTGTTCTAATGCGGAGGCTGTGGCTTCTGGGGTGATGCTGTTGGCAATATCCCAATCCGAGTTGTACTCTGGATTGACAAAAATCGGAATTGCACCGGATAAAATTAAACCAGAAATTGCCGAGGAGTGGATATTTCGAGGTAGGATAATTTTATCCCCTGGGCCGCAAGTCGCTAAGATGGCGGCGATAATTCCGCAAGTCGAACCGTTAGCCAAAAACCGAGTTGATTGGGCTCCAAATGCTTCGGCGGCTAAGTCTTGAGCTTCGGCAATTGCACCTTCTGGGTTAAAGAGATTGTCTAACTCCGGCAATTCTGGCAAATCCGATCGAAATACTGCCGCACCGAATAAGTCAATTAGGGGTTGAGAGATTCCTTGTCCGCCTTTGTGTCCGGGGGCATAAAATGGGGCGTGTGGGTGATTTGTGCGATCGCGCAAGGCATCTAATAGAGGCGTTTGTTGTTGAGATTTTTCTGGTGACACGCTTAATCTTGATTTGAATATTTGGAATTATAGCAACCGCCGAGGTTTAACTGGAGGTTATTAATTGCTGAAACCATTGCTGTAAATTCCGCGATCGCATCGACTGCTTCCTTTTTTCTTTCCAATCGCCCACAAGCAACACTGTCTCAATTTCAAACTTCTCTAAAATGACTTAACATCGACTGCTTAAGTATGAAACCCAAACAGTTGACAATCCTGGCTACTGCTTTACTTATGGTTTGTCTAGGGGCTGTGGTTTCAGTTAAAGCACAAGATTTTACCACAGTCTGCGGCTATTTTTCAGCTTAATGCTGTGAGGAAGTTTTGGGCGATCGCGCACTACTGTCACAAACTAGCAAGACGCTTTAACCGATTGACCCAAAAGCTATCAAAGTCAAGCTTAAATTCAAGGTATATTCTTGAGTTGCGATCGCCCCAAATTTTACCCTAATTGGGTTTGCCAGTTCATGGCATAAGTTTGAATCTGTTCTGCCTGGTCAGTACCATTGATAATTTTACGGGCACTCAAGAAATCCGTATTGTTGCCAGAAATACAGTCATCCAGTTTCATACCCGTAAATGCACCCCATTTCATCCCATCAACTAGGATAAAGAGTGCGATATCAGGATGCATGACAAGATCCGGATCATTCACTAAATCTAGCCCTAACACATCTGAATATTTCCGGTAATTGTAATCATGGGTCAGTTGCACATAGCCCCGTCCATAGTAGGGATAGTAGGGTAGGGTTTTGCGGTCATTTTCCCCTTCTGGTTCGCCCAAATAATAGGATTCTCGCACGGGTTGGAAACTATCTGCTGTTTCATGTTCAACAGTTGCGAGAATGTAAGCAATTTGAGCTTGAGACGTAATCCCTTGGCGATGAGCTTCTTTGATAATTGCCTCCACTGTGGCTTGCTTATCGCCGCCTTTCCAATCAGGTAACTTTCCAGCACCCTGCTTGGCATCGAGTAAAGCTTTAGCCGTTGTTGCCCCTAACACGTCTCCACCATCAAGTTTACGGCTCGCTTTAAAACTTCTTAAGGCTTCTTGCGTTTGAGGGCCGTAAATCCCATCAACAACCTCTAAAAGATGATTAGCGCGTAAAATGGTTTGAATTTCTGCACAGAATAGTTGATCTTCAACTAACACTCCAGAGTCAATATCATCAAAAGGAATTGATTGCTTTTTGTCAATCACGTCTTGGAGTTTCAGGCCGGATGGTTCGCTGGAAACAGCACGAGACTGTCCAGAAATTAATTGTGTCAGTTGAGTTTGCGTTACAAATCCCGCAATTCCATCAACCTGCAAGCCTTGTTCAGCCTGAAATTTTCGGATTGCGGCATCAGTTTCCGTGCCAAAGATATCATCTGTTGTAACTGAAATGCCAACGTTGGCTAAATCTTCTTGAAGTTTGCGGACTCGTTCTCCCTGCATCGGAGGTATCACCAGACGCAAATCCCCGTCTTGGTCGCTGCTATAGGGGGCTGAATCAATTCCAGGGGAAAGTAAACTCACATGAAGGTGATCGTCATGTCCCGCGCAAGGCGCTACCTGTGTAATTTCTGGATCGTTGAATAGAATTGTCCGAATACCCAAAATTGGATTATTGTAGAATAAATCTACCAATTTTTGAGTGCGTTGGCGAGAGTATTTACTATCGTAATAGGTGAGAGGAATTTCTTCATCAGTGTTAGCAACAGGCGCAATATCAACATCTAGTCCGTGTTGATGAGTGCTATGGGGTGGCATCGGCTCTCCGTCTGGAAGACTAATATTTCCAATGCCAATCCGAGGCCCAGTGGGATAGAGTTTTGCCCACTCGGTACAGATGTATTGGAGAGCCTGAAGGACGTTTGAGTGACCATAGCACTTGTCAGGGAGTCCGTAACATTCATAGCCAACTCCACTGGCAGGCATTTGTTCAAAAAGACCTCGCGTTCCCCAACTGAATTGCTCGATTTCTTCTGCGGTGAAACCAATAGGTGCCGTGCAGGCAGTATGCTCATGCTGCAAAGTTTTAGAGCGTAAGTTGCGATTAATTTCTAATACCATTGTTTATTGCCTTTTTAGAGTGTGTTTTTCTGTTGCAAGATCGCTTTTTAGGAAGGCGATCTTCGCCAATGCCAATGGCAAGGTAACGGAATGGTTAACATAATGACTCCTGAGTAACAGCCGATCGCAACCACCATATCCCCGAAAACTAAGTTCAGCTTTGTCGATCGTGCAAATACCTGACCCATTTCACGAATCCTTGAGAATTGCTATAGTTCGATCGCCCAAAAAGCAGCGATTTTCTCCACAGGCTGATGATTGCGATCTGCCAAAGTGCGAACAGGCTTACCCTCCGCAACATCCCAGAGTCCGATCGTCCGATCCCAGCTTCCAGAAGCCAGCATTTTACCGTCAGGACTAAAGGCGACACTCTCAACCCAGTCCTGATGGCCGATCAAAGTTTGAATCGGTTTACCCGTCGCCACATCCCAGAGTCCGATCGTGTTGTCAAAACTCCCAGAAGCCAGAGTTTTGCCATCAGGACTGAAGGCGATACTCAAAACCCCTTGGTGATGACCACTCAAGCTTGCAAAAATTTGACCCGCAGCCAGATCCCACAGTATGATTTTGTTGTCAAAACTGCCAACAGCCAGAGTTTTACCATTAGGACTAAAAGCAATACTCAAAACACAATTCTTGCTATCTGTCAAAGCGCGAATCAGTTTACCCGTAACCACATCCCAAAGTTTAATAGTTTTGTCGCTACTTCCAGAAGCCAGAGTTTTACCATCGGGACTAAAGGTAAAACTCTCAACCCAACTCTGATGACCGGTCAAGGTGTGAATGAGTTTACCAGTAGCCACATCTCAGACTTTGATAGTTTTGTCGCTACTGGCAGAAGCAAGGGTTTTACCATCAGGACTAAAAGCAATCCTCAAAACCCAATTTTTATGACCCGTTAACCTGTCAATAGATTTACCAGTAGCCACGTCCCAGAGTTCGATCGTGTTGTCGAAACTTGCAGAAGCGAGGGTTTTGCCATCCGAACTAAAAGCAATACTCAAAGCTCCTTTCTGAGCGCCTCTGAAAGTTTTAATAACTTTGCCGGTAGCCACATCCCAAAATTTGATACTTTGGTCGAAACTCCCAGAAGCGAGGGTTTTACCATCGGGACTAAAAGCGACACTCCAAACAGAACGCTGTTGCTCTGCCGAGGGATCGATCTGCTGAATCTGTGCCACATCCTGAACTTGAATAATTCTGTAAGACCGCAATCTTGTTTTTTGATTAAAAAGTGAATTTGCATCAATACTACGCATCTTAATTGTCGCTTTTTCTACCGATCGCCACTGCCACCCTGTCAAGCAATAGGCTAACATCAATGCTAAACTATAAAAAACCGTCAATTTTATGAACTGGAGTTTAGACTAAGAAAAGCTGGCTCAGTTAGAAACTGAGGCATAAAAAATTCATTGGGCAGCCAAATATATG
>NZ_JAUBQR010000305.1:0-6370 GCF_036701385.1 Microcoleus sp. Pol12B4
CTCCCCAGAGTTGTCAAGCGTTTTGTGAAAATATTTTTGAGTTTGTTTGTAACCTATACACACCAAGGGTTTTGGCTCTTATGACCGGATCGGGTATCCCCTGGCTGATTCTTCTTTATGGCTTGAGTCTGCTTTTTGACCCAGAAATACGCTTTGGACCGGGACTCTCCGGCGAATCGGTAGAATATTTGCACATTGCACATATAGATGTTCTATATAGAGATGGTCTATATATATGTGTTCGATCGCCCGCTCATGAAAAAACCTGCCCCTCGCCCTAGTGCCTTGTTCGTTACCTGCGCTTCACTGCTGATGGCTTGCACTCAGACGAACACTCCCCAGACATCGACTACAGTATCTCCAGGTACTTCGCCATCTCCGGCAACTTCGCCACAGGGTTCGGCTGCGGGGAACTCTACCACTATTCCCGTTGGGGTTGGGGTGGCGCAAACTAGCAATGTGGCTTTGCTCGGTCAGGAACAGGTGGCTGGGGCGAAAATTGCTGAGAAGTATTTCAACGATAACGGCGGTGTGGATGGGACGCCGATTAAGCTGGTGTTCCAAGATACGGGTGGAGATGAACAAGGGGCGATCAATGCCTTCAATACTCTGATCAATCAGGATAAGGTGGTGGGTATTGTGGGCCCAACTCTCTCGCAGCAGGCTTTTAGTGCCGATCCGATCGCCGATCGCGCAAAAATTCCCGTACTCGGACCATCCAACACCGCTAAAGGCATTCCCCAGATTGGCGATTATGTGGCCAGAGTCTCTGCGCCTGTCGCCGTGGTAGCACCTAATGCGGTTAAGGCGGCCCTGAAGCAAAATCCCAATATTAAGAAAGTAGCCGTCTTTTTTGCTCAGAATGATGCTTTTAGCAAATCTGAGACTGAAACTTTTCAGACAACAGTTAAAGATATGGGACTGGAATTGGCAACAGTCCAAAAATTCTTGACTACTGATACAGATTTCCAATCTCAAGCCACTAATGGGATAAATGTCAAGCCCGATTTGATAATTATTTCTGGGTTGGCTGCAGATGGAGGCAATTTAATTAAGCAGTTGCGGGAGTTGGGCTACAAAGGCGTTATCATTGGGGGCAACGGTCTGAATACTTCCAATGTATTTTCGGTTTGCAAGGCTCTTTGCGAGGGGGTTTTAATTGCCCAAGCATACAGCCCGGAATATCAAAATGAGATTAATAAGGCTTTTCGTGATGCTTATCGCGCTCAATTTAAGAAGGAACCGCCTCAGTTTAGCGCTCAAGCTTTTACTGGCGTACAAGTTTTTGTTGAGTCATTAAAAGAAATTAATGCTAAGTCGAAGATTAGCCAAAAGCCTTTGGCAGAATTGCGTACAAATTTGAATCAGCAGTTGTTGAGTGGAAAGTACGATACGCCTCTGGGGGAAATTTCTTTTACGCCGGAAGGTGAAATCAATCAGAAAGAGTTTTATGTGGCACAGATAAAAATGGATGCTGATGGAAATAACGGTAAATTTGAGTTTTTGAAATGAAGTCAGAACACGAATTTTGACACGGATACGCGGATGAGTTATTGAGTGTAATTTTGAAGTCACCCCCCTGCCCCTCCAAGGGGGGAATTCAGAAGTCAGAGTAAAAACTGTATGTTTTTTGTTGTTGAATAATTTCGGTGTGAAGCTCAATTCTTAACTGGTGATGGACTTAACTCTGTTTCTGCAACAATTTTTGAATGGTTTGTCGATCGGCAGCGTTTATGCTATTTTTGCCCTGGGATACACCCTAGTGTTTTCTATTCTCGGAATTATTAATTTTGCTCACGGTGCAGTGTTTACTTTGGGTGCTTATTTCACTTATGCGCTGATGGGCGGTGCTTTTGGTTTTAACGGGTTGTTGGCTAATGCGAGAATTCCCGTGCAGTTTCCTTTTGCTGTGGCACTAATTTTGGGCAGTACGCTGGCTGGTTTGGTGGGAGTAATTGTTGAAAGAGTTGCTTTTTTGCCTTTGCGCCGCAGAAACTCCGATCCTCTGCTGACGGTGGTTTCTAGTTTGGGGGCGGCGGTGGCGATCGCCAATATCATCCAGTATCTTGTCGGTGCAGAAATTTACACTTTTCCTACTAATACTTACGGCAATTTGCCTGCAGCTATTAACTTTGGTACGGCGGATAAACAGATTCCTATTCGCACTGTTCAAATACTGATTTTTGGCGTAGCTATTGCGATTGTTAGTCTTCTAACTTACTTAATAAATTTCACTAAATTTGGCAAAGCAATGCAGGCGGTGGCTGAAGATGCTACTACTTCTAGTCTGTTGGGTATTGATACTGACAGATATATTGTTTTGACGTTTTTTGTGAGCAGTTTTCTGGCGGGCTTGGCCGGGAGTTTGGTGGGTTCTAGTGTTAGTATTGCTGGGCCGTATTTTGGGATTGCTTTTGGTTTGAAGGGTTTGGCGGTGATTGTGCTGGGTGGGTTGGGCAGTATTCCTGGGGCTGTTTTGGGTGGGTTTATAATTGGTTTGGTGGAGGCTTTTGTGCCTGGTGATTTTTCGGCTTATAAGGATGCTGTTGCTTTTGGCATATTGTTTATGATGCTATTGGTTAGACCCCAGGGTTTGTTTGGACGGCGTTTAATTCAGAAGGTGTAAGTCCGTTGCCCGGTTGATAATTCGGTGATTGAAATCAAATCGCTTAAGAGTCAAACTTTCGTCCCAGGAGAGGGGGACTGAGAAATAGAAGCGTTTGAGTGAAAAGGTGTAAGAGGATTCGGATCTTGAAATCGCTTATTGTCAAACTCTCGTCCCAGCAGAGGGGGACTAAGAAATAAAGAAAGTTATGACTGCATTTTTTACTACTTATGGGTTTCTGATTGTCTCGATGTTGCTGGGTGCAATGTTGGGAATGTCGCTGTATTTGCCTTTAATGACTGGACAGTTGTCTCTGGCTAGCCCTGGTTTTTATGCTTTGGGTGGGTATATTGCGGCCATTTTATCTACGACGGTTTTTCAACACACAGGGGGTTTATTTCCACTGCCGTTGTTGTTATTAGAGATGATAATTGCAGGGGCTGTTTCGGGGTTGCTGGGGATTTTAGTGGGAATTCCGGCCCTGCGGTTAAGTGGCATTTATTTGGCGATCGCAACTATTGCTTTTGTGGAAATTTTGCGGGTTTTATCGCTGAATCTGGACATCACTGGCGGGGCTGTGGGCATTTTTGGGATTCCGCAACCGTTTGCGACGCCGATCGAGTATTTGTGGATTGTACTACCTTTACTTTTGGTAAGTATGGCGATTGTGTATCGGCTGGAACGGATTCGGGTGGGGCGGGCTTTTGCTGCGATCCGCGCTGATGAGTTGGCGGCTGATGCGATCGGCATTAACCCAACTTTTTATAAGGTTTTGGCTTTCACGTTAGGTGCTGTTTTAGCGGGGGTTGTGGGTGCAGTTAGCGCTCATTTCTTGAATACTTGGAACGCGCGTCAAGGGACTTTTGATGCTAGTATTATTTACTTGACTTCTGTATTGATTGGTGGTAGCAGAACGTTTTTGGGAGCAGTTTTGGGGGGGATGGTGTTTACTGCTTTACCGGAGGTTTTGAGGGGAATGGCGACTATTCAGGGATTGCCGGTTTGGTTGGCGCAATTCCTGCGGGATGGGCGGTTAATTGTGTTTGGGTTGTTGATAGTTTTGGGAACGATATTTTTTCCGCAAGGGTTGGTGACGCCGGAGTTGTTGAAGAAGTTGAGAGGGGGCGATCGCGGTTCTGTTTAAAATTAGATTTTTGGTAAATAAAAGACAAGCTGCGATCGCATCCATACCTCTCATCGCTGGCCCTGTCGGTGAAAAAAGACAAGGTGCGATGGCATTGCTACCCCCTTATCGACTAAAACAAACTCTGAGAACACCTGAATTGTCTCCTAGTGCATTGTCAGCATCGTTAATTCGTATCGCAGTCCGAGTGATTGGTTTAGGTAGTTGTTGAACCCCCCGCACCCATACATATCCAATACCATCTGTGGGAATATCTACAAATAATGCACCAAAAGGATATCCTTGATCGTATTTATATTGGTTATATGGCTCTAGCCCAGGTTCATTGTGGCCTTGAGGACCAACACGAGCATAGCTTCTCGCATCTACAGACCAACCTCCACCAACACTGGCTATACGAGTATATGGACCCCCAAGGTCAAAGTATTGCCAACCTGTTCTCGAACTTACATCAAAGCACTTAACTGCTTGCGCTTTTGCTTCGTGCATATTAAAATTAGTAACCAGCATAGCAGCGGATATCAAAATAAATTTTAGAGTTAGTTTCATCAGTTAGTTCTCCAATTTCAGTTAACTGTCGGTTCATAGTACCTCCTTCTTACGGAAGGATTATTGAACTTCTTTCCTATCAAAACCCAAGCCCGATCGCCCTGTCGGTGAAAAAAGATCAAGTGCGATCGCATCCACACTTTTCATCGATCACCTAATTGATAAAAAAAGTAAGGGGCGATCGCATCTTTCACCCTCACCACCTGGGTAAAAGATTTCTTGGATTGTCATTAGACTTACAGGTGGCGCTAGTACTAACTTCGACGTTAGCAGAAGCAGGATCGTTATACCAACCAATAAACCGCTTAGCATCTAGTTTCCCTTGATATCCTTCCTTACCGCTGTCTAGATCCCAAGTTGCTTCCATCCATGCTTGACCATTTCTGTACTTGACCTTAACGTATCCATCAAGGTAGTATCTCCTACCGCATTTTGGTAAACTAACATTCGGCGTAATGTAAGTTAGCCATCCTTTTTGCATCATCTGAACGCAAGCACCAGGGCCTCGACATTCTGGCATATACTCACCCATTGCAGATGTGATTTCTACGCTTGCCACATATACATCACCAATCTGTTTATTGAATGTATATGAACCTGTATGCCGTTGCTGTGCAAGTACATCTACATTACCAGATACAGAAATATAACCAACGGCAGCAGTCAAAACAGCAGCACGCACGATTTTATCCATTTGAATTAATCCTCCATTACGGTTGTTTGATGGTGTTTATCTTGTCCATACTTACAATCTAAGTGTCAAACAATACTTTCCTTATCAAAACCCAAGCCCGATCGCCCTGTCAGTCGGATTGAGTCTGAACGCCTCTCCTGAGTTTTAGGTGATAGTAAAAATAAAACTTCCCGTGCGAAAGATCCGAAAGCCTGTGTGAGCCTCTGGCTCACACTACCGTTTCCACGAGCAATTGAGAACAGCCAATTTATTCGTCTACTATAGAGTTGCTGACGACAATATTGAGGTCCTATGGCTTCTTGAGTAAGTTTTATTGTACAAACACATCATACCATAGATAGATGACAAAACAATCATTATTTATACTTAGTGCAAGCGTGAATCAGTTGGAAAAGTAAACACTGTATGGGTTCACGGGGTGACAACCCCGTCAAATTCCTAAGCTTCCCCAAAATCGGTGTAGCAGATGGCACACTGGCGGTAAACTGCCAGTAAGGATTGCTAAAGCCCGGGTTCTGGTGAGTTTTAGCGGATAATAAAAATAAAACGTACCGTGGGAAAGGCCCGAAAGCCGGAGTGAGCCAGAGGCTGACACTACCGTTTTCACCAGAAATCCTGAAAAGCCGTCTGAACTTTTCCAGAAAAATTTGCTCAAATGTCGGAAAGATCGGGTAATATCAGAAAAGCCTGCCTATCTGACCGATTTGTGGACATGGCAGAAGTCTTAAAACTGGTAGATGAAATTCTGTTCACCAATACAGACGATCGCCCAAAACCTATAATCTAATTTAGAAGTGCGATCGCAATTCGCAACCTAGTAAAGCACCATCGGTCGCTATTGGAGATTGGGATTAGATCTACACTCCCTTCTTCCAGCGAAGCTGATTTTTATCCTTTTCCACATCATAGACCGATCGCTCAAAACTGAAAAGGGAAAAACAGAGGGAAAAAGACGGGTATTTCTAAAATTGGACGCAAGACGGAAAAGACGGAAAAAGTTGGCTATACTAAACTGTGGTTCTCTGACGCCCCTACTGATGGACACTGCCCATATCTTGCAATTTGTAGATGAAGTGCTCAGTGCAAAGACAGGCAAACATCTAAATGACTTGCAGCGTAAAATTATCGAGGAAATACGGAATCGACAAAAGTATTCTGATATTGCCAATACTTATGGTTGTACGGCGGGTCATGCTAAGGATGTAGGTTACGAGCTTTTGCATATGTTATCTGATGCTTTTGATGAACGAGTTGATAAAGGTAATCTGGAATCTATTCTAGAACGGCAATTAAATCTGAATATACAGCGGATTCCGCTGTAATGAGGTACAATAAAATATCATTGTTGTAGTCAAACCTAATGAAAGCGTATTCTCTC
>NZ_JAUBQR010000306.1:0-6362 GCF_036701385.1 Microcoleus sp. Pol12B4
ATATTTGGCTGCCCAATGAATTTTTTATGCCTCAGTTTCTAACTGAGCCAGCTTTTCTTAGTCTAAACTCCAGTAATATATCCATACCAGCGGAAACGATATAACATGGTTGTGGCAGGCACTGCCTGCCAGCAACCCCATTTCCGCTGCGGGTCGAGCAACTGGGAATTTTCAGCGGTCGAGTATAAATAAATTCAACATAAAATGGTTAACGGAGAAGGGCGAATAGCAGTGTCAATCTCGCATTTTGAATCTCAAAATTTAACTCGGTTAACTTAGATGAGACGTTTCACTCAACTGCCGCATTGGTGGACTTACGGACTGGTATTTCCCCTAGCGGTACTCAACTGCTGGTTAGCCCTCCTAGTCTTTGAATATTTTCGCGCCCTGATTACAGTTTTGGTAGTGGCTACAGTGCTGTCTTTTTTGCTAGATTATCCAGTGCGCTTTCTCCACAGATACGGCTTGAAGCGCGATCGAGCAGTTTTGTCGGTATTGTTTTTGACTTTACTGCTATTGGTGGTTTTAGGTGTCACTCTGGCCCCGATTCTGCTAAACCAAATCACTGAACTTGCCACCCGACTGCCGACTTGGATAGTTTCTGGCACAGAACAGATTGAAGCATTCCACAATTGGGCGGAAAATCGCAATCTCCGTATTGATGTCAGCGGCTTGACTACCCAATTGAGCGATCGACTTTCATCTCAATTGCAGTCTCTCACTGGCGAAATTCTCAAATTTGGCTTAGGTGCTGCCGACAGTCTGTTAAATTTCCTCCTCACAATAGTCGTGACATTCTACTTGCTCTTGCACGGCGATCGCGTATGGGAAGGATTGTTTAAATGGTTTCCTTCCAAGCTAAGCCTTCAATTGCGAGAGTTGCTGGCGCGAAGCTTCCACAACTACTTCGTCGGGCAAGCAACTTTGGCAGGTTTGATGGGACTGTCTATCACTGTTGCTTTTTTAATTTTACGAGTTCCCTTCGGACTTCTGTTCGGTTTGGGTGTGGGTGTAATGACTATGATTCCCTTCGGGGCACCTTTCAGTATTTGCATTGTCAGTTTGCTGATCACATTAAACAATTTTTGGCTCGGCGTTACAGTTTTAGCTGTCGCTACAGTAATTGAACAAATAATTGAAAGTGGGGTTGCTCCTCGGTTATTAGGCGGTTTTATCGGTCTCAATCCTGTGTGGATTTTAGTGGCGCTGCTGGTGGGAGTTAAGGTGGCGGGAGTCGCAGGTTTGTTAGTGGCTGTGCCGATGGCTGGTTTTATTAAGAATACTGTTGATGTTTTGGAGAGTTCGAGGAACAAGTCGAGGGAAATCGATTCGGTTAGTTCCATTGAACATATGGAGCAATAAAATTCCTCCCCAGGTTAAAATTTTAGATTAGGAGAGAGTTTTTGCAGGCTATTTTGACTTAGGTTTAGTTGCTACGTTAGCTTGAGGCTTTAGAGTTTTTTTACTTCCTGCTTTAGGGTGAGGCTTTGCGGTGCTTTAGCTGCTAGCCTTTCTGGATGCAGGCGGGGTCAAAAACCCCGTTTATAGGTTAACGTCGATCGCTCACAACGAAGATTTTGCGTATAAAGCTGGTTTTTATGAGTGCAGGATTGTTGTTGACTTTGGATATCAATCCTGTGAAAAGTTCGCGGGAAATGCGGAATATGCGAGCTGGCTACAGTAGTTTGTATTATCGCACTCAGACAGCAATTCGCCAGTGCCGACCCAGTTCGATCCGACTCAAAAGCTCGATTCCACAAACAATTTGCCTGCGACTGTCCGGTTTCTACCCCAGCTTGTAGGGTAAACCCCACCAGTCAAGCAGAGATCATCAATGCTTGAATTAAAATTAAACAACCTTAAGTTGTAATTAAATTACAGTAGGTGCTAAAAATGCAAAATCCTAATTATAACTCTCGCTCTAACTCCCACCAACTCAATACTATGTCAACCAAAAATATGCCTGCTACAACTGTGCATTCTCGCCATTTCTCGTTGCCGAAAAAACTGGCTTTTTTATCCCTTGTTTTGCTCGGCTCCACCGCAACGGTTGGGTGCAACGCCCTAACTTCTCAAGTTCCTGGAAGCTCTAACGCCATCCAAGCTGAACCTTCAACTACAGCGCCAATCTCAGCATTGCCTGCGAATATACTGCCCTCTCAAGACTCTAATTTTGTCACTAAAGTTGTGCAGGAAGTCGGCCCGGCAGTGGTGCGGATCAATTCGTCTCGCACGGTGAGAAACCAAGTTCCAGATGAGATCCCCGAGCAATTCCGCCGCTTCTTCGGGCCGGAATCTCCCATTCAACCGGGAAATCGGGTAGAAAGGGGTTCGGGTTCGGGTTTTGTTTTTGGTTCCGACGGCCGCATTTTGACTAACGCTCACGTTGTTGACGGTGCAGATACGGTGACGGTAAAACTGAAGGATGGCCGTGAATTTGTCGGCAAAGTTTTAGGCGTCGATACAGTTACTGATGTGGCTGTTGTTAAAATTGAAGCTACCAATTTGCCTGTGGTGAGTTTGGGCAAATCTGAAGAATTAGAGCCGGGAGAATGGGCGATCGCGATCGGCAATCCCCTCGGTTTGGACAATACTGTGACTGTGGGCATTATTAGCGCTACAGGCCGTTCTAGCGCCGATGTCGGTGTTCCTGACAAGCGCGTCAGCTTTATTCAAACCGACGCTGCGATCAATCCCGGCAATTCCGGCGGCCCGCTGCTGAACCAGCGCGGTCAAGTTATCGGCATGAATACGGCGATTATTCAAGGCGCTCAAGGATTGGGTTTTGCTATTCCGATCGATCGAGCACAACAAATTGCCGACCAATTAGTAACAGCAGGAAAAGCCGAACATCCTTATCTCGGCGTTCGGATGTTGAGCATTACTCCCGAAATCAAGAAAGAATTTAATCAAAATCCCAACACGAAATTGAGACTGACTGAAGATAAAGGCGTGTTAGTTTTGGGAGTTGCGAAAAATTCTCCGGCGGCACAAGCTGGAGTTCGCCTTGCCGATGTGATCAAGAAAATCAACGGTAAAGAAGTCAGCGATGCTGGCAGCGTACAAGAAATTGTTGAGAAAAGTACAGTGGGCAGCGATCTGCAGCTTGAATTAAGCCGCGGCGGACAACCTGTGACTGTGGCGGTGAAAGCGGGTGCTTTTCCAGCGGATCAGCAGCAGTAGAATTGTTGATTGAAACTTAGATCTTGCACGCAGAAGCAAGAGTCTGGCATGGATTTAAACCCCTGCCTCCAAGTATCAGTCCTATGCAAGAGGACTGATACTAAGCTGATGTTAATAAATAGGAAGTAATTATTAGTCGGTTTTAACCGGATTGTGCTGTGAGACAGTTTCAACCCCTGTCGGGAGGTCAGGGGTACTCGTTATAGTAAGTTACCATAATTTATATGGGTTATTAAGAGGTAGAAAAATGGCTAACATTAATCGGAGGCGTACGGAAAATATTAACGGTAACTTTTATGTAGACAGTACCTGCATTGACTGTGATACTTGTCGGTGGATGGCACCTGAAGTATTTGGTCAAGCGGGAGAACAGTCTGCGGTTTACCACCAGCCAACTAATGAAACTGAAGAAATGCGATCGCTCGCGGCTCTTTTGTCTTGTCCCACAAGTTCGATCGGCACTGTAGAAAAACCCAAAAGGATCAAAGAAGCCCAGCAACTGTTGCCCGCACTCGTAGCAGAAAATGTCTATCACTGCGGCTACCACTCAAAGAAATCCTATGCCGCAGCCAGCTATTTAATTGTCCGTCCCGATGGCAATATTTTAGTTGATTCTCCCCGTTTTGTGCCACCGCTAGTCAAAAATATCGAAGCAATGGGTGGCATTCGCTATCTTTACTTGACTCACCGCGACGACGTGGCAGATCATCAACAATACCGCGATCATTTTGGGTGCGATCGCATTCTCCATGCTGACGAAATTAACACTGGTACTCGCAGTGTAGAAATTCAATTGTCGCGCAGCGAACCGTATCAAATAGCGGATGATTTGTTGATTATACCTGTTCCCGGTCACACGAAAGGTCACACAGTTTTGCTTTACAATAACAAGTTTTTGTTCAGCGGCGACCATCTCGCTTGGTCAGAAAGTTTGCAGCAGCTAGTTGGTTTTCGCGAAGCCTGTTGGTATTCTTGGCCAGAACAAATCAAATCTATGCAGAATTTGGCTAATTATGACTTTGAATGGGTGTTGCCGGGACACGGCCGCAGGTATTATGCCGATCGAGAAACAATGCGCGAGCAAATGCAACAGTGTATTGCTTGGATGGTCGATGCTTAATAGTTTAAAACCCCTTTTATACTAGGCGGTTGAAACCAATCCTACACACACTTTCGCCGCCAACCACGAAAAAGAAGTCATCGCCACTGTTGGAAGAAATGCAAACTACAAATTTTGTTTCTAAGTTATGGAGTTTGGAGGCTGTTGGTGGGGAGGTAGAAACTGGGTTTCTTCCTGAATCTGGGTGATGATGCGTAAATTATCGCAGAAACCCGGTTTCTGAGATTGATTTTACTTTGATTATTTGCTGGTTATGTCTCGAAAACCCCGTCGGAAACGTAGAACTGGCGAGGTTTCGTGGTTTTAGCCTTTTTTATAAATCTTCATGAAACCCTGAAACGCTTAGATGTTAAAGTCCACAAGTCTCGACACGAGAGAAGAGACGGATCCAATCCCCACACCCTACCCCACCCAACAAACCACCACCTCCACCAGGGAGGTGTCCCGGCTGTGCCTTGGTGTTGAATTTTAGCTCACTCCACGACAACGAGCTATTATTCACATACCAACCTACCCGATCGCGAAACGCTTTCCATATTTTACTATCATATTCCCTGGTTCCCCCCAGACTTTGATAGATGCGCTTCTGTACCGAAAAGCCAAAGCGCCCATCACTGTATTGTACCCAAAGTTGGTCAATGGTACGCAAGTCCTCGCAGGGAAATTTATCAATATATTCAAAATGCAAGTATCCTTCTTTCTCCCTACCCGCCACCTTCAGCATGACTTCCGCCGTTTCCCAATCCGCTTCTTTCCACTTTTCTGCTGCTAATAAATCTCGCAAGTTTATATAATCCATTCCCACTGCTGAAACTACGCGGGTAGTTTCAGCAGCCACAGGTTTCGGCATCACCAAATCTAACCATTCCTGCACCGACTGCGGGCGAGTTTGCGGTTCCAACTCCATCCCTTTAATAATCGCCACATTCACCCTGTCACTAATCTTATCGTTGTGCTGTTTCGGCGCAGTCAAAGGAATATTTTGCTTCCTGAATTGCGACGGAAACGGCATCTCACCAGTCAACATGACATAAAGCGTTGCTGCTAGGGAATAAACATCAGTATAAGCGCCGAGTTGAGCGCGTTTTTCTAATAGTTCGATGGGTGCATAACACTCAGTCCCGGAATTGCTATTTGTCCGCAATTTCCCCGGTGCCGTCACCTGTCGCGCTATGCCAAAATCAATCAAAACTGCTTCAAAACCCCGCTTTCGGAGCATAACATTTTGGGGTTTAACATCCAGGTGAGTAAATCCTTGCTTGTGAACAAAACTCAGGGCGCTGCCCACTTGTTGAATAATTGGCAAAGCTTTCGCTTCGGACAAAATGCCGTTATCTTCGAGATATTCTGCTAAGTCAATTCCGTCGATTAATTCCATCACCATGCACCACAATTCGATATTTCCCACCGTTTCGGGAAATACTTCGTAAACTTGCACGACGTGAGGATGGCTGCACCGGGCTAAAGATAAAGCTTCGTTGACAAATTTGGTTTGGAATTCGCGAAAGTTTGGCTTACCTTGAACGTTGGCATTTAGGGTTTTGATGGCGACTACTTTACCTTCTTTGCGGTTTTGAGCGCGGTAAGTGACACCGAATCCGCCGCCGCCGAGGATTTCTTCGATTAGGTATTTGCCTTGGTGCAGTTGTTGTCCGGGGGGCCAGTGCCTCATGGTGGGTGGTGAGGATGTGGGGATGATGGTTTTGATTATAGCTGAGACGGGGGAATTTTTGTTGAGTTGTCGCGTGAGATTGAGAAACCGGGTTTTTTCGGAGTTTTTGGGTGGTGATTGGGTATTGTCGTAAAAACCCGGTTTCTTGAGGCCTTTGGTGAGGTGGATTTCGGCATCTATCAAACCCGGAGATCCCCCCTAGCCCCCCTTAAGAAGGGGGGGACTGGAAGCGTTCTCAAAGTCCCCCTTATTAAGGGGGATTTAGGGGGATCTAGACTCAGATATAAACGAGATTTACATGGATTACAATCTTAAGTGTAAGCCTCCATTGGTAAGCAAGAACAGACAAAATTGCGATCGCCAAACGCATTATCTATCCGGCCCACC
>NZ_JAUBQR010000307.1:0-6360 GCF_036701385.1 Microcoleus sp. Pol12B4
AACCCCAACCCCAACTCCTGCAACCCCAACCCCAACTCCTGCAACCCCAACCCCAACTCCTGCAACCCCAACCCCAATTCCTGCGCCAACGCCAACGCCATCAGCAGATGTCGCCGTTACTAATAGCGATAACAAAACCCTTTGGTGCGGTTTGGAAAAAGGATTAGACAAACTAGAAAACATTGTTAACGACCAACTTAATGATTTCAAACTGCCAATTTTAGGACGACTCAGCGACATTTCTCCGAATTTTATTAGCAATTTCAAAAATAGTCTGGTCAATACGATTAAAAATGCAACAGATTTCACGCCTAGTCAGCTCCAAAATAGCATTCAGGAGGTTGTTGGGTCGGCATTCGATGTTAAAGTCGAGAGCAGTTCAAATCCCAATGACAGTAACTTAGTCATTAAAATTGGCAAAAAATATCAACTAGATGATATTAAGTTTGCTGAAGATTTAGGATTGCCCGCACTCGGATTGAAAGTCAAAAACCCTCCGAAGCTATCGAATCAAGTTGTCGCCTTCTCACCGACTACAAATCTCTCTCGCTTTGCCAATTTATCCAATGATTTAGAAGCATCAAGCCTCAATTCGACTATCAGTAATTCAGCCGCATTAGCACCTGTTATAGATAGTAGTAATGGCTCTCGTTCTAGTGCGATTATTCCTTCTCAGAGTTTGATTTCGCCAGTTGCTAGTCTTTTCAAGACCCCTGAAAAATCGGGATTTGACTATGAATTATCTATTGGTGTCGGTTACAACAAAGATTTTGGCTGCTACATCGATACGGACAATACCAAATTGAACGCTAACTTTAAGTTAGCACTTCCTGAGAATTTCAAGGTTCAAGCTAATCTCGCTTTTTTACAAGCTGAATTTACCGACGATCCTGAAAACCCAACTCAACTCAATGCCAACTTTGAAGTCAAGTTGAATGACTTAGATAATCTGGGCGGTACTGATGATGGCAATCGTTTAACTTTGTCTGAGTTGGACGGGAGTTATCAGTTAGAAGACTTATTTCAATCTAGCCTAACCAGTAATGCCAATCTCGGCTTGCACGGAAAAACTAGCATTAATGGCAATGCTGCTTTTCCATCTTTTGACTTGGATTTGGCAGTCAATTGGCCGCTGATTAATTATAGAAACGGTCAATTAAATAATTCGCCGTCGTCTCCAAATTCATCGAGTATATCAAATTTAAATTCATCACTGACATCCAATCAGAATTTGTCAGCGGCTTCACGGTTAAATCAATTGCTAGGTTCCTCAAATTCAAACACAAGCGCTACTTCAAATTTATCATCATTGTTGCCATCAAATAATCAGGTAAATATAGGCTCGCCAACCACCAACAATACCTTTGCTGGCTTGCCTAACCCGAAAGTCGAATTTAACAACCTCAAACTCGACTTGGGAACCTTTATTACTAACTTGGCAAAACCAATACTCACCACTGTTTCTGATATTATTGGCCCTTTTAGACCCATTATCGATTTCCTAAATACAGACACTAAGTTACTGTCAGAACTTGGCGTTGCTGATTCCTTTGATAACAATCGAGATGGCCAAGTTTCGATCTTGGAACTGGCAACTAAATTATCGACTGGTAATGTTGCTACTGACTTCTTAAATGCAGTTATCAAAATCGACGAGATATCGCAATTGGCAAATAGCCTGTCAAACTCTTCAAAAAATATTGCCATCGATTTAGGTTCCTACAGTTTAGGCAATATTAATGTTGCCAAGCCCAACTCTAGCCTCAAAAACAAAACACCGACACTGAAAAACTCAGTCTCCGATATTTCTCAACAAATTAATTCTAAAACAGGCGGCAATAAAAAAGATTTTGTCAATAAATTCAAGAGCGTTCCGGGCATAGACTTGCCAATTTTAACCAAGCCAGAAACAGCAATTCAACTTCTTTTAGGAAAACCTGATGTTGTCCTTTTCACCTACGATATGCCTCCACTGGGAATAGATTTCAATTTTAAGAAAGAGTTTCCTATATTTGGGCCGATATCAGGGTTACTTGAAGGCAACTTTAATGCGTCAGCACACCTCGCATTTGGCTACGATACTTACGGATTAAAAGAATGGAAAGACGATGAATTCGATGCGTCATCAGCCTACAAAGTTTTAGATGGTTTTTACGTGAGCGATCGCGCAAACCCAGACGGTACTGGTGCGGATGTTGATGAACTTAAAATCAATGCTGGTATTAAAGCCGGGCTCGGAGTAAATGCAGTAGTGGCCAGCCTTTATGGAACGGCTGGAATACAAGGAAGCATAGGCATTGATTTAGTAGATATTGGAGAAAATAACGGCAAAAGCGATGGTAAAATCCGAGGCTCAGAAATTGGCTCCCGCATTAGTAAACCCTGGGAACTTTTTGATATATCAGGTCAAGTTAATGCTTTTTTAGGGCTGGAGTTTCAAGCTATAGTTCCTTGGGAATTTTGGGAAGGAAAACAAACAGTTTGGAAAAGAAATTTTGCTACATTTGAGTTGGCTAAATTTGGCACTGGGGAAAGTTCAAGACAGAGTGGTAGCGGTGTTAATAGTTACCTAACGGGAGCTAAAGTCTTCTTTGATTCTAACTTTAACGGTATCCAAGATGACAAAGAACCCTTCACAATTTCTAACGTCGATGGCAGTTTTAATTTAGATGTCTCTCTTCCAGAATTTGACAAAAATAACAGCGGCGAAATCGAACCGGATGAAGGCAGACTGGTAGTTACTGACGGTATTAATACCGCTACTTATTTACCCCAGCAAACAGCGCTAACAGCAACACCTGATACTACTGTTGTGACGCCTTTAACTACTCTGATGCAGAAGATGGTTGCACAAGGTATCAGTCCTAATGAAGCAGAGACTAAAGTTAAGGCAGCATTTGGAGTCCCGTCAACAATAGATTTGACTGGCTACGATCCGCTAAAAGCAATTACTCAAAACGATCCGAATGGTTTGGCGGTTTATGCAGCACACATTCAGGTACAAAACGTTGTTGTTCAGACGACAATTTTAATTAGCGGGATTTCGGCTAACTCTAAAACCGATATTGCCGATCGCATTATTTCCACTATTGCCAATCAAATTCAATCCGGGGCTGTCGATTTAACCAGTCCCGCACAATTACAAAGCATCATTCAGTCTGCTGCCACTCAACTGCAAGCACAAAAAGCGTCCGATCTTGCACCGGAAGTTGCTAAAATTATTTCTGAAGGGAATCAGCGGGTACGGGCGATCGCATCTAGCAACCTCCCACTCTCAGATGCAGCTACTAAAATAGCCGAAGTTCAACAGGTAGAACAAGGTGAAGTCGCTAAAGACTTGCAGCAAGTCGCAGGCGGAAATAAGACAATTCAGGAGGCGATCGCAGAAAATACAGGCACATCCTTAGACGCACAAATTCAATCGGCAAGCGTCAATAACCCCACAATTCGCAAGAATATAGACAGTGACTTCACTGCTGCGGAACCTTTCCCCGACAGCGGCATAGAATTAGTCAACACTTCCCCCAATCAAAAAATCGGTACTGATGGCGACGATACTCTAGGTGGCGACAGCAGCGATGACGTTTTAAGTGGCAAAAAGGGAAATGATTTGATCTTTGGTTTTAACGGCAATGACTGGATTAATGCCAATCAAGGCAATGACTTAATCAATGGCGGTTTTGACGACGATACCCTTTACGGCGGCAAGGGAATTGATACCATTACAGGTAGCGATGGTGGCGATATGATCTTTGGCAACCGAGGCGACGATGTGCTAGAGGGTAGCACTGGCAATGATACTTTGCGCGGAGGCAAGGGAAATGATACTATTATTGGGGGTGATGGCGACGACTTCCTATTCGGTGAAGAGGGAGATGACACTTTGATAGGAGGGAATGGGAGCGATCGCTTCTTGCTCTCTAGCAATTCGGGTATCGATATTATCTTGGATTTTGAAGACGGAAAAGATTTGCTTTCTCTAGGCAACAATCTTACTTTCTCCCAACTGTCCTTTACTCAAGAAAACAGTGCAACTTTCATCCGTTTTTCAGCAACCGGAGAAATTTTAGCTTCTCTAAATGGGGTGACGGGAAGTGCGATCGGTGTCGCAAATTTTGGCTCAATCTAATAGCTCGATCGGGGGCAGGTTTATGAGATTGTCGGTTTGAGGCAATTATCGTCGGCGAAATGGCCCCCACAGCAATTACGATCTATTCCTCTTTTTGGTATGAATTAACAGTCACAACCTATTTTTTTCAAATTCAATTTAAGCAGGTGGATCGTGTTAAACTCGAACGCTCAATTTTCCCAAAAAGCGATCGCCAATGCTGTTGCAGGTACAATTCCTGAAACCACACCAACTATGACACCATCAACACCTAACTTTGAATGGTTCAAACAATTCGGCACACCCGGTCTGGATTCCCTCAGAGTCACAGCATTCGATCGTGCTGGCAATATCTACCTGACAGGAACCATTGGTCGTGCTTTACAGCCGGGCGAATCCGAAAGTGACGATTATTACACTTATGACACTTGGGTAGCTAAGTACGACAGCAACGGCAACCAGTTGTGGCTCAAGCAGTTTTCCTCCACAAATAAGGTTACCGATGACATACCCTCAGACATAGCAGTGGATAGTGCTGGCAATGTCTACCTGACAGTAACATCAACTTTGATTCTCTTTGGCTACTTAGGAGGTAGAGATCCAGCCATCTCCTCCAGCAACTCGTTGTTAGTTAAGTATGACAGCAGCGGCAACCAGTTGTGGTTGAAGAATATCAGCAACTTCGAGAACTTCTACCGTGTAACAGCGGACAACAGTGGCAATTTCTACCTGACGGGCACATACTCTGACTTTTCAAAACGCTATTCACCGGATGTTTACACCCTGGCAGCTAAGTACGACAGCAATGGCAATCAGTTGTGGCTCAGGCAATTCGGAAGTGCTCGCAGTCGCTCTGACTACAGTGGACAAACATTCCCGTCAGACTTGGCAGTGGATAGCGATGGCAATCTCTACCTGACGGGAGAAACCTACGGCGACTTGGGAGGTCCAAATGCGGGCTTTAAAGATATTTGGGTTGCCAAGCATAACAGCGATGGCAACCAATTGTGGTTCAAGCAATTCGGGACTGCTGAATTCGATTTCTCCTCAAACTTGGCACTCGATAGCACTGGCAATCTGTACGTTGTGGGATCGACTGACGGTGCTTTGGGAGGTTCAAATGCAGGGGGTACAGATATTTGGATTGCCAAGTACAACAGCAATAACGATCGCTTGTGGCTGAAGCAATTCGGGACTGCTCAATCCGATCGTCCTTCAAACTTGGTACTCGATAGTACCGGCAATATCTACCTGACAGGAACCACCAACAGTGCAGCAGGCAATCAAGATATTTGGGCTGCCAAGTATAACAGCGATGGCAACCAATTGTGGCTGAAGCAATTCGGGACTGCTCAATCCGATGGTCCCTCAAACTTGGTACTCGATAGTACCGGCAATATCTACCTGACAGGAACCACCAACGGTTCTTTGGGAGGCCCCAATGCAGGCAGTCAAGATATTTGGTTTGCTAAACTCGGCTCGATCGCAGAAGCAGTCACACCAACGCCAACACAACCCGATTCTTCTCCAATTATCGGTACTGATGGCGATGATTTCCTTGCAGGCGATCGCAGCAACAATACCATCAGCGGTAAACAGGGAAATGATAGCCTCAGCGGTTTTGATGGCAACGATCGGATGTACGGCGATTTAGGAAATGATTGTCTCGAAGGTAGCAAAGGGAATGACTGTCTCTATGGTAGCAAGGGTAATGATACTTTGCTTGGAGGTAATGGTGAGGATGTTTTGATGGGCGATCGGGGTGCTGACATTTTGAACGGCGGCGATGGCAGCGACATTCTGCTTGGAGGTAACGGCGATGATTTGCTGAGTGGCGGCTTTGGAGATGATAGTTTGACGGGAGGTGATGGCAACGATCGCTTCTTGCTATCTCCCAATTCCGGTATCGATATTATCTTGAATTTTGAAGACGGAAAAGATTTGCTTTCTCTAGGCAACAATCTTACTTTATCCCAACTGTCAATTACTCAAGACAACAATGCAACTTTCATCCGTTTATAAGCAAACGGAGAAATTTTAGCCTCTCTAAATGGGGTGTCGTTCAGTCTAATTAATGTCGCCGATTTTGCCTCAATCTAATAGCAAGTAGTCGCACATAACTACGGTTTATGTGCGACTCTCAGAGATTGGGGCTAATACTTTAGATACAGAAAGTATAGCCTTTATCAGAAAGATGAGGTACAATAACAGCAGTGTGTAAACCAGTTAAAAATATTTGACGATGTAACTTG
>NZ_JAUBQR010000308.1:0-6233 GCF_036701385.1 Microcoleus sp. Pol12B4
GGTGACGTGCAGCGTCTGTGGTATGCGGGGCCGATGTTTCGCTACGAACGCGCGCAAGAAGGAAGACAGCGGCAGTTCAATCAAATTGGCGTGGAAGTCTTGGGGAGTGCGAATCCTCGTGCGGATGTCGAGGTAATTGCGATCGCCTGCGACATCCTGCAAACCCTCGGTTTAAAGAATTTGCGCCTCGATATTAATTCTGTAGGAAATAAGCAAGATAGACAAAATTATCGGCAAGCTTTGATCGATTATTTTACACCGCAAAAAGATGAATTAGACACCGATTCTCAAGACCGCTTGACTCGCAATCCGCTGCGGATTTTGGACAGCAAAAATCAGCGCACTCAAGAAATTGTAGCTGGTGCGCCCAGCATTTTAGAATATTTGGGCGAGGAGTCGCGATCGCACTTCGAGCAAGTGCAGCTTATGCTCACAAATTTAGGAATTAGCTATCAGTTAAATCCCAGATTAGTGCGCGGTTTAGATTACTATACCTACACCGCATTTGAAATTATATCCGACGATTTGGGAGCGCAAGCAACAGTTTGCGGAGGCGGCCGCTACGACGGTTTAGTAAAGGAATTGGGCGGGCCAGATACGGCGGCAGTCGGTTGGGCAATGGGTATCGAAAGGTTGATTATCCTGCTGCAAAAGTTGCAACCTTTGCCCGTGCCAAAGTTGGATTTTTATTTGGTATCCAGGGGCGAAAAAGCAGAACAGCAATCGGTATTGTTAGCTAAAAAATTGCGAAGTGCCGGGTTTAGTGTAGAGATAGATTTGAGTGCTAGTGCTTTCGGGAAACAGTTTAAAAGAGCCGACAGAAGCGGTGCAGTTGCGTGTTTAGTTTTGGGAGATGCGGAAGCTGAAAACGAGACGGTACAATTGAAGTGGTTGGCGAGTGGTGAACAAAGTGCGATCGCCCAATCAGAACTACTAGCAATGACCACCGAACTACAGAAGAAAATTAACAACCCTTAGAACTCTCGGTTTTAGCCCAGTCTAGATTTCTCCTCGTTACCAGGCTCTGCCCGGTAACGCATATCCAGAGGCTCTGCCTCGTCATTAAGCCATTAACATGAATCCCAAAAACCAAAAGATATAATTTAAACATTAAAACATTTAACCTCCGATCAACTATGTCTGTAGCAACTAAAAACCCAGAAACAAAACTCACAATCACCTGGCCGCTACTACCAGAAGATTTCCAACTACCAGACGACCCCGTGGAAGACGAAAGCCAACCATTATTAGCCGCCGCTTTGCGCCAGCCGCTAACAGCATTTCCTGAATTAATGCAGGATGCCTTAATTGTTTCCAACTTTGCCTTGTGTGCCGGCATAAGTTTCCCAGGTTCAAGCAGCGACGAACAGCGCATTATCTGCAAAGCGCCAGATTGGATGTACGTGAAACCCGTCACTCCAAAAAACGTCTCGCAAGTCCGCCGCAGTTACACGCCGCACACAGAAGGAACCATCCCCCAAATCGTGATGGAATTTCTTTCAGAAACCTATGGAGAAGAATACTCGGTTGAATTTACCTCGCGGGTGGGAAAATGGTATTTTTACGAGCAAGTAATCAAAGTCCCCCGATACGTCATATTCCGAGCCAAAACAGCTCATTTAGAAGTTTACGCTTTAGAATCAGAGCACTACAACTTCCAAAAACCTGATGAAAACGGACGTTATTGGATACCGGGATTAAACCTATTTTTAGGTATTTGGGAAGGAACGCACGAAGGAAGGACAGGCTGTTGGTTGAGGTGGTGGGATGCAGAAGGCGAGTTGTTGCTTTGGTCGGAAGAAAGAGTAGAACAAGAACGCCACCGGGCCGATCGCGAACGACTCCGCGCTGAAAGATTGGCAGAAAAATTGCGTCAAGCGGGAATCGAATTAGATGACGAAGAGTGAAACATGAAACGAAATAGAGTCTTAGTAAGGTGATCCGTGCGCGCCTTACGACTATTTGCTATAATCACACTCTTGTGTCGCGGGCATCCTTCCCGCTATTGCCTCACGTTACAGTCCTATGTTAATTGAACGTCTAGATCCCATAAATTGGGAAAAAAAACCGCGACTCATCTCCTTGTTTTCAGGTTGCGGCGGCATGGACTTGCCCTTCCACAAAGCGGGGTTTGAAGTAGTTTGGGCGATCGACTCCAATCCATACGCCTGCAAAACATTCAGCAGAAACATTGCAGATGTCATCATCAACGACAGCATAGAAAATATAGACATTGCACAAGTTCCCGAAGCTGAAATATGTATAGGAGGGTTCCCCTGTCAAGATTTCTCCCTGATTTGGAAGCGGCCCGGACTTGAAGGAACCAGAGGCAATTTATATACATACTTTCTCGATTTTGTCAACAAAAAAAAGCCCAAAGCTTTTGTAGCAGAAAATGTCAAAGGCTTATTAAGTGCAAATAATTATCAAGCAATAAAACAAATAATTTCTGACTTTGAAAGTATAGCACCAGGCTACTTAGTTAAACCTAAACTCTACAACTTTGCTGATTACGGAGTTCCCCAATTTCGCCAAAGAGTGTTATTAGTTGGCATTCGGATGGATACAGGATTTAACTTTGTGCATCCTCAGCCAGAATACGGTCAAAATCGCAAAAAACCTTATCGAACTGCGGGCGAAGCACTCAAAAATGTGGAAGCAGTTCTTGACAATAACAAACATCATAAAATTCAGACCCGCACCGTTGAAATTTTAAATCGAATTAAACCGGGAGGCAATTTTTCTGATATTCCCAAGGATAGTCCATACTATGTCAAAGGCATGATCAGTCACGTTTATCGGCGAATTCATCCAGATAAACCATCCTCAACAATCATTGCTGGTGGAGGTGGCGGAACTTGGGGTTATCATTATTTAGAACCGCGTTCTTTGACAAATCGTGAAAGAGCAAGATTGCAAACATTCCCCGATGATTTTGTTTTTGAAGGTTCTACCACTGAAGTGCGGCGGCAGATTGGCAATGCAGTGCCGCCACAGGGAATCGCTGCTGTTGTGGAGTCTTTGATTCCCTTATTTAAGGAGGATTATCCGAAAGTGAATTTATATGAAATGAGTAAAAAATTGCAGGGTATGTCAATTCAAGAACGATTAAAATGGGCTGAATAAGAGGTGTCCTAGCAGAGTTTGGAATTAATTTCAAATGTGGCAGTATGTATGATGCCATTACCGGAGAAGCTATTTCTGGTTTTACTGAAGCCCAACGAGATATGTTTAATTGGTGGTTCTTCGAGGTGGTTCCTGCGGCCTATTGTTTAAAGCTACCATCTACTTTATATTCGGGAAAATGGGAATTTCCGCCACTGAGTCAATGCGCTTAAGGGATGACAAAAGTAATTGGAAAAGAGTGCGCGTTGCTGATTCAACTTAACTTAACGCACCATCAAACCCTTCAAGATGCTTCCCTTATCCTCCCTCAACCCCTTACAGTCCACCAAAACCCCAAAACTCACCAAACTAGAAGTTCCAATACGGATTGAAACTTCTAGTCTCGCTTGGAAAAGAATCAGGACACGCACTCAACAACTATTTATTTCCCTTTTTGCGAGAACTTTTGCCACCTTCGCGACCGATATCTGACATATGCTCCCGATCTTGGCTGACTGTTTCGCCACCCTTGCGACCAGCCTCTTTCGCTTCCTCGGAAGTAAACTCATGTGCTGTTCCTTGTTCGTGGGCAGCTTTTCCGCCTTGGCTGGCAATTTCCCGCTGTTTATCCTCATCCATTGATGCGAATCCACGCTTGCTTTTATCCGTCATGATGCAACTCCTTTTTACTCTATTTTTTCCTGTTGGTTGACAGGTCAAAAAACTTGCAAAACCTGTTTGAGTGATAGTAATTACTTGCAAGTTATAGGTCATTCTAAAAAACTAAAAATATGGATACCTCTACCTAAAAGAGTAGTTTTTAACTAATGATGATGTCGCTGTCAAAACCGATTTATTTTACCTAGCTCTACTAATTCAGGTAGCAGTTAAACACTCCAAAAGACTTTGTTAATCTTTTCCAGTTTGGTCATTCGGGCGATTCCCTACCCTACGGGGAACGGGAACCCCTACCGGGAACGGGAACCCCTGCGGGAAGATAGCTTCGCTTCACGGCTGGTTTGGATTCGGGCGAACCCTTGTGGCGCCAGAAAACAGACCAAACCGCAAGTGTGACAATCGACAGAAACTCACTCTCCTAGTTTTCAAAGAACGCTTGGATAAATTGACTGCTTCCAAGATACTCAACAACACAAATCTGGGGCTGCTGGCGATCTTTTAATTCTTGACTGTAGTCGTGATCGCCCGTGATGATTTGACCTACCAGTGAGAAAAATCACAGCCGGAACATGATTAGGCTGAGGCTGTTTTCTCGAAAAAAACTTCCCATAGGAGTGGGTTGAGGTTTTGCTACAGGGCTGGGATAAGGATAAAGTGCGATCGGGCTTACCCTACTCGAAAGCCTACGGCGTAGAGCCTTTATCATTCCTTATACTCAACGTCTGCTCGAACTAACGTGATTATGGGGAGAATTTCTGAATCATCATCTAGCCAGAGGAGGACGACGTTTTCATAGGCGAAGCCTATATAGGTCCTCAAGATCAGATCACGTACATTTCAACAAAATAATTAATCAGGCACTATCAAACCCTTCAATATTCTCCCCTTTTCCTCCTCCCTCAACCCCTTACACTGCACCAAAACCCCAAAACCCCCCAAACCCATCGGATCGATCAATTGATGCAAAGCCTCCCGGCGTCGCAAAAACGTTGCCATATTCAATACTTCCGCATTATTTGTTGATAGAGAAGCAATACGATCGCCCAAACCCAACGCCATCAAAAACAAAGCCTGCTGAGTAAACCCTACCACCTCCAAACCGCACAATTCACCCTGCCTTTCTAGGGCTGTAAAATTAACATGAGCCGTTAAATCTTGCCGCCCCACATTAATGTAAGGATTATTGTGATATCGGTGCAGATAATAACACTGTAGCGTCCCCTCCCTGCGCCTCGGATTGTAATAACGGTGCGCCGGATAGCCGTAATCAATAGTTAACAAATATCCCCGCTGCAACTTTTGAGCAACTGTACTCATCCAGTCCAAAGCCGCCAAATTTACCTCACTGCGATAACCATCCCCGTAAACACTCGCCGACAAATCGATGCTTACCAAATCCAAACATTCGGCAATTTTAGGCGTGGAAACTTCGCCAATTACTTCTATAAAATTTATCTCTTCTTGTTCATTTTTTGGAGTTTCGGCGGCAACGTAAATCTCCCTAACTTGCCCTTCTTCCAGAATAAATTGATGCACGGGCAAAGCATCGACTAACTCGTTAGAAAAGAAACAACCGACAATTGAATCATTAACTATCTCATCCCAATTGCACCACTTAATGCACTCGATCTCACTTAAGCTTTGGCGTTGTTCCGCTTGAAGTCTTGACGAAATTTCAACAATTATGTATGTTAAAGTTTTAAATAAGTCGGGATGTTGCAGTTGCAGATATTGCAGCACATTGGCTGCAAAAGTTCCCCGCCCAGCGCCCATTTCTACGATCGCGAAATTGAAAGGGCGATCGAGCAATTCCCACATTTCCACAAACTGCTTTGCCAAAACCTCCGCAAAATCAGCACCCCAATGAGGCGACGTGATAAAATCGCCTTGTTTGCCGATCGACGGGCGATCGCTATTGTAATAACCGTGGTGCGGATGATATAATGCCAAATTCATATATTCAGCAAAAGTAATTCGCTGCTGCGGAGTTGCCGCAATTCTTTCGCAGATTAAAGCGCAGAGTTCCGGGTTACTGTCATTGATATCTGACTGCTGAACTTTCATAATTTATCGAATCAAAGTTGATGTTATTTCATTTGTGAAGGAGAGATTTTTTTTATTAACCGCAGAGGGCGCAGAGAACACAGAGGAAGAGAGAAGAGAGAAACAAGGTACATTTTAGCTACGTTAAGAGCAAAATTAATCGATATCTATCCGCGTTTATCTGCGGTTCAAAAAAAATCAACCCGGTTCCATAAAAAAACCGGGTTAAATTCTCAGATAAAAACCGACAAAACCTACCTGTCAACCGAGCCCATAATAATGTCGATACTCCCCAAAATTGCCACCAAATCGGCAATCTTCACGCCCCGAACAATGTGAGGCAAAATCTGCAAATTATTAAAATCCCCAGTCCGAATCTTCCAGCGCCAAGGAAACACATTATCATC
>NZ_JAUBQR010000309.1:0-6138 GCF_036701385.1 Microcoleus sp. Pol12B4
GCATTTATGGCAAAGGAAGAGTTATTTAAAGTTCCTATTTTGAAGCAGGCAATTACGCTTTACGGTGCTTACCCAGTCAAGCGGGAAAGTGCCGATCGCAGTGCTATTCGCTCGGCTATCAACTCTTTGGAAAATGGCTGGGCGACGGGTGTGTTTTTGCAGGGAACTCGGACCCCAGACGGCAGAATTACTGAACCGAAATTAGGGGCGGCCCTAATAGCTGCTAAGGCAAAAGCGCCACTGTTACCTGTTAGTTTGTGGGGAACTCACGCGATCGCGTCCAAAGGTTCGGCAGTGCCGCGTCCGGTGCCGCTGACGGTGCGAATTGGTAAGCTAATTGAAGCGCCCGGTTCCTCGGATCGCGAGGAGTTGCAAGCGCTGACTCAAAGATGTGCGATCGAGATTAATGCCATGCACGATTTGGGTCGCTGATTTTATAACTTTTGTTGCTTTTTTCAGGTTATATCTACAGATAGATGAAGGCTGAAGATAAACCTCGAAAAATATCAATATAAGTGATTGAAAACAAGCGCAATAATTAGGCTTGAATTTGAGTTTAATTTTACAGGGGATAAGAAGAAAGATATGGTAACAAGCAATCAAACCCGCGCGTTGGGATTGTTTTCTAACCGTGAAGATGCCGAGCAAGCTCTGACAGAATTGAAATCTTCCGGGTTTCCAATGGATAAAATTTCGGTTGTTGCTAGGGATGCAGGTGAGTCTGTAGGCGATACTCAAACGAGCGCTCAGGTGGGCGAGAAAAATCTAGACACAGGAGCAGGAGTGGTAGCAGACACTCTGACAAATAGTGCTTTAGCCACCGTGCTAGTGGGTCTCGGAAGTTTAGCTATTCCCGGAATCGGGCCGATGATTGCAGCGGGGACTTTGGGCGCCGCACTGGTGGCTAGCGTAGCAAGCACTGGGGTCGCGACGGCGGCTTTCGGTGGAGTGGTGAAGGCCTTGACTGACTTGGGAATTCCCGAAGAAACAGCTAGAATTTACACCGATCGCCTGCAAGCGGGCGATTATTTGGTGGTAGTAGATGGCACTCAGGATGATATTAGTCGAGTTCAAGGGGTTTTCAGCGGTCGGGGCATTGAAAATTGGGGCGTTTTTTAAACAATAATTGTGCAGCAAGTCTATCCGTAGGGCGATGCACACCTCACCATTGGTGAGAACAATGAGCTCAAATTTAGTACCCGACTTTTGTGTGAAAATTAGCGCGTCGAACCCCCCTAATTAAAAAAGGGGGGAACCGCAAACGCTGTTTCGTCTGGCGCAAAGCATTCATTCATTCCCCACCCCCTCCCTACAAGTCAATTATTGATTTTTATGGCTTATCTTTTGATGCTGAGGCGGTGACATAAGCGACAGCTAAAGGCGAAATTTTTTCTGTAACTGCTGCGATAACTTGGCGCTCAAAGTCAGTCCAAACTCTGGGGCGATCAAACATACAAGGCTGCAAAACCCCCCACAATAAGCCGTCATCACAAAGGTGAACGTGAATCAAAGCTCGATGTCCGAACTCTTTTGCCTCAAAATTTTTGTTGACAACTTCATGACTTGCTGTTTCAACATCATCAACAAAAATCGACGGTTCAGTTCGCAAAGCGGCTGCAAACAAAGGGTCTTCTTCCCCTAAAGATTCTGGTTCTTTTTTCCATTCCGCGTCCCAAACCTTGGGATACTTTGAGTTGCGACGCCAGCAGTAAGGTACTCTGCCCATTTGCGTTTCAGGATTGCGGAGGTAGAGAAAGACGCGATCGCAATTTAACACCTCGCCTAACGCCGGCACCAAAGCAGAAAAAACAGCATCGGGTGTTTTGGTGTCACTCAAAATTTTATCCAGAACTTGCGGCAGAATTTGCTCGGTCATTAACTTTGGCTCTTGAAGTTCATATACTGATTTTAAACTACTCGTTCTCTTCTGTTACGCATTTATCATCAGCATCTTTCCCGTTCCTTAAATAGTTATAGAAAACAAGTTTTAAAACCAGAGAGAATGGCAAAAAATTAACAATTGCTCAATGCTTCCCTGTGTTTATTCAATTCTGGCTTGGCTGAAGTTAGCACCCGTATAACCGGTTGTCAGCCAAAGAATAGCCCTAGCGCCGTCGCGAACAGCTTTTTCCACCGGTTCGGGGGTTCGCCCAGACGGAACTGCCACAGGCTTAAAACTAATGCCTCGACTGCCGAGTACGATTTCGCCGATAATCTGAGCTCGCCGCATATGATCGTCAGAAGTGATCAGATACACGCTCTCAATCCCTTGAGCTTTCAATTCATCTACCAGGGTAGTAAAATTTGTTACCGTATCCACCGCTCTGTAGTCTAAGTGCAGGCGCTCGGACTCAATTCCCGCTTCTGAAAACACCCATTCCGCGAACTCAGGATTGCTCCCAGACGACACCCAAATCGGCAATTCAGGATGAGTCCGAGCAAATTTGGCGGCAAACACCTCTCGCTCAGTAGCCCCACCTAGAACTAACAAAGCTTGGGGTCTCTGAAATTCGCTCTTAACCTGCTGATAGCCAAACCAGCACGCCGTCAAAAGCCCTACTAGGAACCAAAAACTGCGTGAAGTGTTCAAACGCTTGTAACGCTGAGTGTTTGAGTTGATTCTTAACCACATCTAAACCTATAAAAATTTTATGTAACTCACAAAGGAACCATAACAAAAAATACCGCACGTATAGCCCACTAACAGGAATTAAAAATTAAAATTTAAAAAAGGGTCGGGGGATCATAGATTTTAGATTTTAGATTTTAGATTTTAGATTGACTCTACGCTTGTGGTGGGGCTTAAACAGGTGATTTTAGATTTTAGATTTTAGATTTCAGATTTCAGATGGATTTTATAGAGGTTATACGTAAGTCCTCGTCTTCAAGCAAGTATTCGTGTGTGGGCGAATTCGTTAGCAGATATGCAAAAAAGAGGGGCAAAACTTAAGCTTACCCCTCCTGCTGTTAATTTTTCTTGATTTTTAACGGGACTGGCCGGGTTCGAACCGGCGACCTAGCGCTTCAGATTTGTGTGAGTTTCCCCACTCTCTGGACTATACCTTCACCATATGCTTGCAGCTTTTAGGTGGTGACCGTCTAGTCTCTAAACCTTCCTGATTTCAATATAGGCGATTGTTTGATCGCCCTGAACTCAGGCTTGGCTTGGTATTGCCTTAGAGTTATAGGAACCCACGAACTCTTTAGGTTTCACCAAATTTGACCACATTCACTCCCAGAGTTTCCTCGTAGGGTGCCCGATTCTTCAGGAGGCGCTTGCTCTATCCATCTGAGCCACAGCCCCAGTTGCTAAACCGTTTTGATTATAGCAGTTAATGTCAATTTTGAATTTTTTATTTTGGATGATTACCGATCGCACACTACCAGTTTCGCAGCGATGCGGGCAAAGTTTTCTGCGGCGGTGAGTTTACCCGCACCGTAACAGGCGCGCTGTCTCCATGCGGTGACGGGGAGATGTCCGGGGGGAGCATTTTCGTTGAAGGAGAGCTCGCTGTAATATTTCCAATTTTCCTTGACTCGCCAGCCGACTCGCTCGCAAAATTCAGTATAATTTGCCTCGGTACTTTCCCAAATCTGCTGCTGCACGCTCAACCCGAAGCGCCCGCTGCTGTATTGTTGCCAAAGTTGGTCGATCGTGCGAAGGTCTGTAGTAGGGAAACTGTCTATATCGGCTGCACTCAGCCAGCCTTCGTCTTCCCTGACAGCAATTTGCAGCAAGATTTCCCAAGTGTGTTCATCAGCTTTGCGCCATTTTCCGGTTTCTAATAGCTTTGTCAGTTGGCGGTAGTCCATCCCCACTTCGGAGATAGCCGGAGTTGAGTCAGGTATAGCGCCGATTTTGTCTTCGAGTCGCTGTAGAGTGCTGACAATCAATTCGGGGTTTAGTTGTTCGAGGCGGTACAGAACCCATTCTAACTGAGATTGAATGTATGTGCGGGCGATCGCATCTTCCTGAAATTCGCTCTGCAACCGATCAAATTTAGCTGACCAATTTTGTTGATTGCGGGCCAATTCCCACATTTGTTTTGCCCACTGCAATCTAACTTGTTCTTTTTTTAAATAAGTTTTGGAAGGCTTGTCACGTTGCGGGTAGGGAGTCAAATCCCACCCGCAAATCGAGCAAAACTCTGCTTTTTCTTCTATGTATTCAGCACCGCACACTGGACATTTAGACATATTGCCATACATTCGGTTGCCAAGTAATTATATGACATCGGGTAAATTAACCACAATTCGATTAGGTACGCACTTTGCAACCTACAATTACAGTTTATCTGTAGTAATGTGGGCATTTCGCACCCGAAAGTTAGAGTTATTGATACCGATTTAACAAGGCAAGCGAATAGTAAACAAACTGCCTTTGCCCAAATCTGATTTTACCTCGATCGTGCCGCGGTGAGCTTCGACTATTTGGCGGCAGAGGTGCAGTCCCAAACCTGTACCGGATTTCTTGTGAGTTCCCGGGCCAAACCTTTCAAATAACTTTGCTTTTTCGGTGGGAGAAATTCCAGCGCCGGTGTCTTGGATTTCAATAATTACCCATGCCAGCGGTTGGTTTTTGAAACTCGTATAAGCAGGTGAATTCGCAGCTTTTAAGGTGACATCTATTGAGCCCTTGTCGGTGAATTTAATCGCATTTCCGATGAGATTTGTCAGCAAGCGGTGCAGCTCCAGACGATCGCCCGGATACTTCGCAATGGGCGCACTTTCTGCACTTTCTGTCAAGTCTAAATTTACCGACAAACCTTTAGCATCCGCTAGGGGAGCTAGTTCTTCAGCTACCTCAGTAATAAGCTGGCGCAAATCCACGGCAGCGAAACTTAGGGATTTGCGGCCTGCTTCGTAGCGGTAGACTTCCAGCAACATATTTACCATCGCGATCAGGTTTTTATTGCTGCGAACCATCGTCCCGAAAGCGTCGCGCATGGGAAGGGAAATTTCTCCCAAAGCTCCCTGCTGCATTAAAGTTAGCATTCGATCGGCTGCTACGAGGGGCGTCCGCAAGTCGTGGGCGAGTCGGGAGACAAAATCTTCCCGCTGGAGAGCGATCGAATTGCGCTCGTCTACGCTGTGTTTTAGCCGCAGGAGCGATCGAACCCTCGCCAGTAGTTCATCCATTTCGACTGGTTTGCGGATGAAATCGTCGGCTCCCATGTCCAATCCCTGGACTACGCTCGCACTGTCGTGAGCTGTGATCAGCAAAATCGGGATAAAGGGCAATTCCTTATTTTGTCGGATTCGTTTAGTGACTTCGTAACCATCCATTCCCGGCATCATCACGTCTAGCAGTACCAAATCCGGGGCTGACTTGTCAATTTGACTCAAGGCAGAAAAGCCGTTCTCGGCCGTGCTAATTTCGTAACCTTCTTCTTCTAGGATTGTCTGAACCAACAAAACATTATCTGGTGCGTCGTCTACCACCAGAATCCGATCGGCTTTTGTGGCATTCGGAACAGATAAATAACTCATTTAATTGTTAGCCTGGAAATAAATACTAACTTTAATATGGCATCCGATTCATGTTTTCACATTTTTACACTTGTTAACTCTGTCATAAGGAAGATCTCACAACTTTATCAAATCTTTTTACTTTTCAACCCTCGGGCATAATACAATCTACTACTTGGTTGTCATCGTATGCACGCCGTCCCAATCATCGGGGGGGGGTACTTTCAAATAGCTCAGGGATCGGTCGAGGTGAACTTCCACAGGTCGATCGCTGGGTCGCATTGCTAAAGCAGTTTCAAAACAATTAATAGCTTTCTGAAAATTTCTAGCAATATAAGCATCCCTACCCTTACCGTAAAGTTCCACAAACCGAACGGTTTCCCCGTCGATGGGTTCAGAACTATTTTGCAGCAACTCGTAAATACCCACGGGCTGATTTTTGCCCTTAACTCGTACCTTGTCTAACTCTCGCACCCAAATTCCTTCGCGACACAAACTGTATGTAAATTCGCTCAAAATTATATCGCATCCGTACTCCTTTGTAAGTTGTTCCAATCGCGAACTCAAATTCACCGCATCCCCGATTACCGTGTAATCCATTCGCTTTTGAGAACCAATATTTCCCGAAACTACTTCTCCGGAACTAATCCCAATTCCGAAGCGAAACGG
>NZ_JAUBQR010000310.1:0-6110 GCF_036701385.1 Microcoleus sp. Pol12B4
TTTTTGTTTGGCTTCAACCCGCAAGCAGAACTTTGGAACGGTCGCTTAGCGATGATCGGTTTCTTAGCTTATTTGCTCTGGGATGCTGCTGGATTTAGCGTTCTGCGTGACATACTTCACTTTCTGCCTACCTACATTGCTAATTAATGAGTAGGTATCTTTCCTGTCTGGCAGCGTGAGTAAATGCCGCCACTGCCAGACAGGCTAAAAGTTACAAATGGCAGCGAGTATGGTTGTGTCCCTTTGTATCTTTCGTTACTTTTGAATGGCATTAAAAGACTTCTTGCTGTGATTCGATGATTATGGGTGGGGGCGCTGTCGCTGGCGCGGTGAATATTAATAGCAACAGATATTTATTGCGTAAAGGCGCTCGCCCCTGCTATATTTTTGGCAAGAAATCTCATCGAGCATTTCTGATAATTTATGAAAAATAGGAGCATCCACGATGATTAACTCAAATTTACTTGCAGTAGTAGAATCGACACTGGCTGACACAGCATCAGGAAATTGGCAAAAACCAATAGTGATGTTTGTTTGCAATATCTTAGCATTGCTAGTTCTCAGCCGCCGAATTTGGCATCCCCATGTCGGGCCGAAAATGCCTTTACCTTTCCCCTCTTTGTTCAACAACGTTAGCGTACCGGCATTTCTGGCTTGCCTGAGCGCAGGTCATTTGCTCGGAGCCTTCATGATTTTGACCCTCAACATCGACAAGTATTTTTAGGCGAAATTGCGTCGCTTTTTTGTGGTATTGTATTGCTCCAATTTTTAGTAGGTTAAAAAGTGCCAAAAAAATGGTAGAGGTAAGTAAAAAGCACTCACCCCTAATTTTATTTTGCTTGGCTGATTTACGGTATGAAAGGCTAAATATGCAAGTCATATAAACCATTATCCACAAAGGTTGGGGATTTTCAACTTATTTTTTTCATACCCTGATTAAGGCGTTGCTTAATCAGGGTATGAATTAACTTTTATCGGAAATTACAAAACTCACCGTCAAGCAAGCTTATAGCAATTGGGAAATCTCAATTCCTACCTGTATTCAGCAACAGATTAATTCGACTGAATTTGCGAATTCAAAACCTTAGAAATACGATCGCGCGTTTCCTCCAAATGAGCCCGCGTATAAGCATCCGCATTCCGATCCAAATTCCGAATACTCTTGCTCAAACCCTCCCGCAACTGCCGCAACTCGTACCAAGCCAAACTCCGCGCATCCTCTGGAATACTGGTTTTTCGCAGCACCATTCCGATCAAAATCGCCAAATGTTCCCGCTGCAAAGAACGCCGAAAAGTTGAAATTTGCATCTTCTTTTCCGGCTGCAAAACCTCTTTCCAGATATCCTTTTGCACAGTATCCAACACTTCCGGCAACCTCAAAGCAGTTTCTGGCGCTGATTTTAACTCCGCATCCCGCAGCCTCGCCAAGCGCATCGGAGATAGCAAAACCCGCAACACAAACCGCTGCAAAAAAGTAATTCGATCGCCGATCGGGTAATCTAGAGGAAACACCAAAGCCGGGCTTCCCCAGTGTTCCCAGCGCGAAGGCGCCAATTTGTTGAGCAATTCCGGGGCAAAACTAAACGCATCCGGGGCAAAAACGTACTTCTCTAATGTTGCCAAAGCTTCTCGCTGCTGAGAAAGTTCGATCGGCACAAACGGCAACTTCGCATTACTATCTCCAGGGCGAATCCGATTAAACGACTGTCCCCCCACATACAAAGTCGCATTCATCACCTGCTGAACATAATACCCGAACACCGAATCAAACATCACCCGCAGTTCGTTATAACCGTCTTCCCCAACCGGAATTCGCTTTTCTAAACGCTTCCACATCGCCCTAGCATTATCCAATTGCCATTGCGAATACCTCAGCATATTGGCGCTGAGATCAAAGGTATTCGCAGCGGGATCGAGAATATCAACAGAATCCTCATCCGGCGCGTAAGCTAATTGCTGTTCCGCAGCGCGGCTGGCAATTTGTTGCAGCGCTGGTAAGTCGCTGTTCGGGTTTGCGCCGCCAATCACCTTGTAACCATACTCGATCGCCCAATCGTCGTAAGGCCCTACAATCGTTGGAAAATAGTCGCCCTGCACAGTTCCCTGCGGTGCCAAATTAATCGGCACATAATCCATCACCGACGCAATCATACCTTGCGTGCGAGTTACCTGAGTATTGTTCAAATCCTCCGGTTGCAGCATCGTACTCCCGTGAAAATTGTGCCTCAAACCAAGAGTGTGACCGACTTCGTGCGCCGTCAAATATCTGATATATTCCTTCACATAATTGTCAATCGTCCCACTGCTAGGCGCTGCATTTTCCAACAGATCCATCGACATTGCCCCGATCGCAAACTGCCGGCTCGATTCCAACCCAAAACACATATCCGAACTCGACATCAACCGCGATAAAGGCGATCGCTGTTGCTCTTGGTATCTTTCTACCAAAGTCGGCAAATCATCAGCAATTCCACCTTGACCATTTTCCCCGCTGCTTTTTCCTAAATCGCCATTTTCTAGCACCTTCAAATAGCGAGAATACATCCCAAACTGACAGGGATTGGTATTAGAACCGTTTCGCCCTTGAAAACTCTTAGATAGCGAGCGATTTTGTTCCACCAAAGACCCATAGCCCTGTTTGATTTCCCGGACAACATTAGCATCCAAAAGAATGTCAGCATCCAAAATTTCCCCAGTCAGCGGGTTAGTGCGAGACGGCCCGATGCCTGCAAACTGAGGCTCAAAAGAACTCGACCAGCGAATAGTATTGTAGCGAACGTCAGCCGGGTCCCATTTAGCATTGTCCGGCATTTGTTTAACCTGAATTGCCTCACTAAAACCTGCCTTTTCAAAAGCTTTGTTCCACTCCAAGACTCCCTCGCGAATTGCATTTCGGTATTCGGGAGGCACATTATTTTCAATCCAAAAGACGATCGGCTGTACCGGCGGCGACATCGGCGCTGTCGGGATTTGCTTTTGCAAATGCCAGCGATTAATATAGCGCACAAAAGGCTCACGGCTCCTCTTGTCAGAAAAGTCCTTATATGCTGTAAGAAAATAGCCCACTCGCTCGTCCGCCAGTCTGGGGCGGTAGCCGTTATTTAGGGGCACTTCCGAAAAACTGTAGTGAATGCGGAGGTTAAAAGCCCGACTGTCAGGAATCGAAGGTAAATAGTTAAGTTCACTGTCATTATCGCTAGAAAAACCGTAAATAGAAGCAATTTCTACATTCAGCGGAAACGCTTTAACATCTTTAAAATAAGACTTGTCTTCATCGATCGAGTAAGAAGCGCCCAAAATCATCGGCAGAATCGCTTTTACCCCTGGTAAATCCCGCTTTTCGCTCATCAGCAAATCGCCTAAATCGATCAGCAGAGTTTGTCTTTGCGAATGAATGCTTTTGAGTGGCAAAGAATAGAGAATCGACTCGCTAAATCCCCGTTCTACCGAACCTGCTTGCGGGTCGCCCGGCCTGGTGCGAAAATTTACATTTGGTATCACAAACTGCACGTTATTTTGGACGCGCCGCAGTTGAAACAAGAAATCGCCGATTGGCATTCCGCTCAAAATACCCGCTTCCCCCAAACCCGATGCTAATGTCACAAAGCACAGAAACTTTTTGTTGAGTTGTTCCGGTTTAATTTCCAGATATACTTTATCAGTGGCTGGATTGCGGTAAAGGGTAAATAATCCCTCTAACTTTTGTGCGTCTTTAACCACCTGTTCAAAAGGTGCCAGAGTTGGCTGTTCGCTACTTTGTTCGTTACTGGGCGGCCCAGAGGATAAAGCTAAAGGTAAAAAGAAACCTTTATACAAACTGAAGCAGAAAAATGCTAAAGATAATATAAAAAATATCAAAGACCAATTTTTTCTGGGACTTTTTATCTGTTGATTTTTGCTAGTTTCAGGAAATATCAATCTTTTCATTTTCAGTATCCAGCAGCCGGAAAGAATAGTTTTGAAAGAGCCGCCCCACTCGCAAAGCTGGGCTTCTTTAACTTCTAAAATAACTCAAAACTCAAAAGTCAAAACTACTGTTTCGCGGGCCAGGGAATCATGGGATCTTGAGCCAACCGTTTAGAAACTGCAATAGCACCGTAACGGTTGAGGTGGCTGGGGTCAGAAAAAGATTCCCGCGCCTGCGGCCACAATAAACTCTTATCTAGGAAAATTAGTCCGCTTTGGGCTGCTAATTCTTGCATATATTGCCGGAATTCTTGTTCGTAACCTGTCCGCACCGGGTCTAAATAATCTTCAGTCAGAGGCATATTCACAAACACGAGATTGATGTTGCGAACCTTGGTAAATTCGATCAGATTTTTGAGTGCTAGAGCTTGTTCGCCTATCAATTTAAAATTTTGATAGTCGGAGTCGTAATAACCAGATACTTTCGGGTGCTTCTGAAAGTAAGTTTCCGGATTGAAGCGTATATCGATCGGCAAAAAGCCATTTGGTTGATACTCGCTGACTGGTTTACTCACAGCAGTGGGCTGAACGTTTTCAGTTGTTTGTTCACCCAGGGCTGCGGTGTGGGGGCTGTCGGTTGCAACAGGGGCTGAGGGATTAACTATTGATCGCAAAAACCCTTTAAGTCGATCGCGCTTTTTGTAAGTTGCAGAACCCTCCACCAACTTTTGACTCACCACTTGCTGAACATTAGCTTGAGCTTGTCCCAAATTGTTCACCAATTGAGTGGCAGTCACCACCGGATTGTTGGCGCTTTCCTTCGATGTTTCGGATTCTAATTGATTGGTGCGGATCAGAAAACTACCCCGGCTCAATTGCCTGTAACCTTCCGAAGAAGCGATCGCACTAAAAGTCAAATCCGGCCGCCCGCTGTTGAGAGCCCTTGCCCCGTCAGCCAACACCAGCAATTTCGGCAGTTGTTGCGGCGGCAAAATCCGGCGGATGAGGGAATCTACAACCTGGAGAGTAGCTCCATTAACTCCAAAATTGTAAGCCCTCAGCCCCGGGTAGCCCGAAGCGGCCAAAGCGGTTTCCAAAACCGCCGGGTCGATCCCCCGCAGCGCCCTCGAACTACCGACAATTAAAATATCTGGTGGTTTTTTGTGCAGGTGAATGTACTCTTGATAGCGCGCTATCTGATCGTCAAGCTGCTCGCTTCTTAAAGTCGGGAATACCGTAGGAGCAGAAACATCAGCTACAGGAACGCTAGTATTTCCCGGCTTCGTAAACCCAGAGCCATTGAAAGCCTCTTGCTGGTTCGCTTCCGGCGACGGTTGCAACGGAATTTGAGGCAAATTCAGCTCCCCAGAAGGGGGAACGGGGTTAGCGGTTTCATTCGGAAGTCGGGCTGTAACGTCGCCCGAAGCCTTGGGAGCTGAGTTTTGACAATTTGGGCCGCTGCAAACTTCGGAAGCGCTAGGAGCTTGACTAACCGTCGCAGATTGCAGAAATAGACCCAGGAGCCAATCGGTATTGAAAGTCAGCAGACAGCCGGCGATCGCCCAAATCAAGGCAATTCCCACTGCGCGATCGGCTCTGACGCCCCCCGGCGCAGCAGCATTCGTTGACAAACCATCGTTGGGAACAAACAAACCCGAAGCTACAAGCGGTTGCACCGCAGCTTGAACTAATTTCTCGCCCAGATTGTATCCGGGGAGTCTGATTTTGAAACGCGGCCGCCAGGAATTGGGCATCGGAGCATCGAACACCAAATTGTCGCCCAAGCCCGAAAAACTCCCATCCTCCGCCGGTGCAAACTCCGGCACCGGTTCCTTTTCCAACACAGCCACTTGGGAGGGAACTGGTGCGGGTGTCGTCGCTGATTCCTCGTCAACAGCCGTTCTGAGGTCGATTGCGTAGCGCCACAGGGGAAGTTTCTGGCCCGCGCGGCGTCCGTAGACTCGCACCCCTGCCACTCCCGGAATTTGTAACTGCCGCAAGAATTTAGCCACCGGCGGCCCGACCTTCGACTGAGAAGGGCAAGTCAGAGCTTCAGTCATGACGTGCAGCACGTTGGCTTTTTGCAGTACGACAGCCCGAATCCCCCCTGTTTCCAGCTTGCGTCTAAGATTGGGGTTGAGCAACCTGTTCAATAAAAAAGTCAGAGCCAATTGGTCGCCCTCGACTGCCAGCGTTCTAGCGTT